>JALYWZ010000555.1 GCA_030852505.1 Myxococcota bacterium
GGTCGTCACGATCGACGGCCCCGGCTGGGGACGCAAGGTGCGCGCGCACGCCGGTGGAGAGGGCGTGGATCATGTGATGGAGGTCGGCGGTGCCGGCACCCTCGGCGAGTCGCTGCAAGCGGTGCGACCCGGCGGGACGGTCAGCCTGGTGGGTGTGCTGGCCGCGGGCGAGGCGGCAGCGCCGAGCCTGACTCCGGTGATCATGCGCAACATCCGCCTTCAGGGCGTGTTCGTCGGCCACCAGCGCGCGTTTCACGAGCTCGTGGCGCACCTCGACGAACGCCCGCTGCGGCCGGTCATCGATCGCGTGTTCCCGCTCCGCGAGGCCCGAGATGCGATTCAACACCTCATCTCGGGCCAGCACGTCGGCAAGGTCTGCCTGACCGTCGCGTGACGGTCGGACGGGCGCGCAGAGCTCAGCCCGCGCGCTTGAAGCGCCGGCGCACCACGCCAGCCAGGCCCAGCGCGGCCACCAGCCCCATCATCGAGCTCGAACCGCTGCGGCCGAGCGCGCAGCTCGCGGACGCCTCGCCTTCGGCCTTGCACTTGTTGCCGCTGCAGCTCGCGCTACCGCTGGCGCTGGCGTCGATCTTGGCGGCCCAGTCCTGGATTGCGGCGAGACACGCCTGGGCGTTGCCGTCTTGATCGACGAACTGGTTGTCGCACTTGACCGCGCCCGACGGCTC
The DNA here is from genome assembly GCA_030852505.1 of Myxococcota bacterium. Taxonomy (GTDB): domain Bacteria; phylum Myxococcota_A; class Polyangia; order Polyangiales; family Polyangiaceae; genus PMG-095. The sequence goes on from JALYWZ010000555.1 coordinate 687, forward strand.
CTTGCACTTCGCCGAACAGCCGCCCTTGAGCTTGGCTTCGCACGAAGCTTGCAGATCGCTCTGGCACTCGACCTGGCATTCGAGGTTCGACTTCGCCTTGCACGAGCCCTGGCAGCTCGCCTGGCACTTGGCCTCGCAGGTCGCGCTCGGCGGGGTGCCCGTGCACGAGCCCTTGCACTCGCCGTCGCAAGTGGCCTCGCAGGAGCCCTTGCACTTGGCCTTGCAATCGGAGTCGGTGCCGCAGTTGGCGTTGCACTCACCCGTACAGTCGGCGTTGCAGTCGAGCGAACAGTTGGCCTGGCAATCGAACTCGCCGGGGTTCACGTCGCAGGAGGCTTTGCAACCTTCGATGTCGCAGCTGCCAGTGCACGAGGCCTCGACGCCCCCGCTGCAATCACCCTTACAGCTCGCGTAGCCCTCGGCCTTGCACGCGGCCTCGAAGCTCAGGTTCTCGCATTCGACGTCACAGCCGCCTTCCGCGATCACCTGGCAGTCGGCCCGAGCATCGATGTGGATGTCGCCGCACGCCGAGAGATCCGCATGGGCGGTCGCGGGCAAAAACGGAATGGCGAGCGCGAGCGCGCCCGAAACCAGAAAGGAAGCAGCGTTACGCATGATGTCCGATTCTCCTCCTGCGGCGATCAGTAGCATTCCCGGCGCGAACCGGGTTCGGCTCGCGCGCGGTCAGACGCGCGCGGTCGGCCGCGTGATTCAACCCTGTGGAACATTTCGTCACACCTTTGCCTACACCGAGTTGCGCTTGGCTTCTCCGGGGGTCGCTCGCTCGGGTCCGTGGAACGTCTTTCCCTCCGCGGCCATGCGCACGAGCAACGGTGAAGGCGCAAAGCGCTCGCCGTATTTTCGCGCAAACGCCTCGAGCTTCGCCGTCAAGCTCGCCACACCGACGGCGTCGATGTACCGGAACGGGCCCCCGCGAAATGGCGGGAAGCCGAGGCCCATCACCGCACCGATGTCCCCGTCGCGGGCGCTCCGGAGGATGCCTTCCTCGAAGCACCGCACCGCTTCGTTCACGAACATCAACGCGCATCGCTCGGCGACCTCGACCGAGCTCGGCTCCTGATCGGGTCGGACGCCAAGCAGCGGATATACGGAGGCGTCGACCTCCTTCTTCCCCTTCTTCTTCTGGTCGTCGCCGTACACGTAGAAGCCGCGCTGATTTTTGCGGCCCTTGCGCTCGTCCGCGAGCAGCTTTTCCACGGCGGGCGGCGGCTGCATGCGCGCGCCGAACGCGTAGTGCAGGATCTTGCCGACCTTCGAAGCGACGTCGATGCCGACCTCGTCGATCAAGGTCAGCGGCCCGACCGGGAAACCAAAGTCGACGAGCGCTCGATCGACGAGCTCGATCGGCACCCCTTCGGCGACGAGCTGCGCGGCCTCGTTCAGGTACGGACCCAAGATCCGCGAGGTGTAGAAGCCGGGGCCGTCGTGGACCACGATCACGGTCTTACCCTGGCGCTTTCCGACCGCCACGGCCGTGGCCGTCACCCAGGGTGCCGTGCGCTCGGTCACGACGATCTCGAGCAGCGGCATCTTCTCTACGGGCGAGAAATAGTGCATGCCCACGACGCGCTCGGGATGCGCCGCCTGCTCCGCGATCCGTGAAAGCGGCAAGGACGAGGTGTTCGAGGCGAAGATCGCCGCGGGCGCTGCGCTCTCGACCTCGGCGAGCACGCGCTGTTTCAGCGTCAGATCCTCGAACACGGCCTCGATCACCAGCTCGATGTCCTGAAAGCCGGAGTAGTCCTTGGTCGCCGTGATCTCGCTCATCAGCCGGTCGCGCTCGACCGGGGACATGCGACGGCTCCGCACCCGGCCATCGAGGATCTGTCGCGTGTAGGCCAGACCCTTGCCGAGCGAGGCGTCGTCGCGGTCTTTCAGGCGCACGGGTAGCTTGGCAAAAGCCGTCGAAACGTAGGCGATGCCGGCGCCCATCAAGCCCGCGCCCAGCACGCCCAGCTTGTGCACGGGCACGGGTCGCACGCTCGGATCGTCGGCGCCCGTGTCTTTCTTGAGCTCGTTGGTCGCGAAGAAAATCCCGATCAGCTCGCGCGACTCGGGGGTCGCGACCAGCTCGCCGAACGCCTGCGACTCGAGCTCGAGCCCGCGCTCCAGCCCCTTCGCGAGCCCCGCCTCGACCACCTCGAGGATGCGGATCGGCGCCGGATAGTTGCCGCGCGTCTTTTCGAGCGTCTCCTTGCGCGCTCGATCGAAGACCAGCTTGCGCCCGAGCGGGTTCCTGGCGAGCGCGAGCTCGAGCAGCGCGGCCTTGGAGAATGCGGGCGCGCGCTCGGGCACAGCGCCATTTTTGAGCCGGAGCGCGTGCTCCACCGCCGCGATTTCGAGCACCGGCCGCGCCACCACTTCGTCGACCAGGGCGCTCCTGAGCGCTCGTTTTGCGTCGAGCTGACGCCCGGTGAGCATCAGATCCAGCGCCGTCTGGAGCCCCACGAGCCGCGGCAAGCGCTGCGTTCCACCGAGCCCTGGGAGCAGACCGAGCTGCACCTCCGGCAAGCCGAGCTTGGTGCGCTCGTCGCTGGTGGCGACGCGGCCCTGGCAGGCAAGCGCAAGCTCGAGCCCGCCGCCGAGGCACGCGCCGTGGATCGCCGCGACGAACGGCTTCCGCGACTTGGCGATCCGGTCGAGCGCGGCTTGCCCGGAGCGCGACAGCTCGCGCGCGGCGTTCGCCGTGGTGAGCGTCGAGAGCAGCTTCAAATCGGCGCCCGCCACGAAGCCCTCGGGCTTTCCGGACACGATCACGACCGCCGCGATCGACTCGTCGCGCTCGATCTCGTCGAGCTTGTGGCTCATCTCGTCCGCGAAGCTCGCGCTCAGCGTGTTGACGGGCTCCCCAGGCACGTCGATCACCAAGAGCGCGCAGCCGTCCACCCGGCGTTCGAGCCGCAAACCAGGCCGAAGCGCGTCGTTCATGCTGCCTCCAGAATGATCGCGGCGCCGAGCCCGCCGGCCGCACACGCCGTGCACAGCGCGAACTGGCCGCCGCGGCGCTTGAGCTCGCGTAGGGTCTGCGTGATCTGACGGGCCCCGGTAGCGGCGAACGGGTGACCGATCGAGATCGAGCCGCCGTTGACGTTGAACTTGTCCCAGTCGATGAGGCCGACCCGCTTGTCTCGTCCGAGCTTCTCGCGGGCGAACTTGTCGCTCTCGAGCGCCTGGGTGTTGCTCAGCACTTGCGCCGCGAACGCCTCGTGCATGTCGATCAGGTCCATGTCCTTGAGCTTCAGGCCGGCTCGGTCGAGCGCCATCGGCGTGGCGTAGGCGGGGCCGATCAGCAGCTGGTCTGCGGGGTCTACGGCGCAGAAGGCGTAGCTCTTCAAATAGCCGAGCGCGGGTAACCCGAGCGCCTTTTGCTTCTCTTCACTGGCGAGCAAGAGCGCGCTCGCGCCGTCGGTGAGCGGCGAGCTGTTGCCGGCGGTGACGCTGCCGTGACGGCGATCGAAGACCGGCTTCAGCTTGGCGTAGGCCTCGAGCGACGAGTCCTTGCGTACCAGGTTGTCCTCGACGGTGGCCGCGAACTTCGGCGGCACGTAGTACGTC
>JALYWZ010000556.1 GCA_030852505.1 Myxococcota bacterium
GGATTCGTTCGCGGCGCTGCGCGGCCTCCTGGCGTCGAAGCGCAATCTACCCCGCAGCGCGAGCGCAGGGCGTTTCAGCCTGCTGCGTTACGACCCGGGCGAGGCGCTCGACGCGGAGGCGATGGCCCGCACGCTGCTCCGCCGCTACGGCGTGGTGCTCAGAAAGACCTTGCTTCGGGAGCGCCAGCCGCACCCGTACCGCGATCTGTTGCGGGTTTTCCGCACACTCGAGAGTCGAGGCGAGGCGCGCGGCGGGCGCTTCGTGTCCGGCTTCGACGGTGAGCAATACGCCCTGCCCGAAGCCGTGACGCTGCTCCGCAGCGTGCGCCGGCGCGGGCCCGGCGAGCCGATTCACGTGTCGGCCGCCGATCCGCTGAATTTGCGGGGGATTCTGACCCCCGATGCGCGGATCTCGCCCCTGGCCCGCAAGCGCGTGCTGGTCGCCTGAGTCGAGCGCGGGCGCGGGGCAGGCGCACACCCTCGGACAGCGGCGCCAATTCGGCCTGGCAACTCAAAGGGCGTTTCGGGGTAATCTGTTCCGGATGGCCGTGATGCTACTCGTGGACGACAGTCCCACGATTAGAAATCAGATCCGTGGCGTGCTCGAGGGAACCGGAGAATTCTCGCGCTTCCTCGAGGCGGACGACGGCCTGCATGCGTTCAAGCTCCTGGCCGAACACAAGCCGGACGTGGTGGTCTGCGATCTGGTGATGCCGGTCTTCGACGGCATGAAGTTTTTGGCCCTGCGCGGGACACGCCCGGAGCTTTCGCACATTCCGGTGATCATGCTCACCGCCGAGCAGGACTCGGAGCGCAAGGCGGAGATCCTCGACCGCGGTGCTTCGGACTACGTCACCAAGCCGTTCAACGACAAGGAGCTGCTCGCGCGCGTGCGCGTGCACCTGCGCGTCAAGGTGCTGCAGGACCAGCTCCGCGAAGCGAACCTGCGGCTCGAGAACCTGGCGGTGACGGACGGGCTCACCGGGCTGTTCAACCGCCGGCACTTCGACAGCTTGCTGGTGGGCGAGCTGCAGCGCTCACTGCGCTACAAGGTTCCGGTGAGTGTCGTGCTCGTCGATATCGACCACTTCAAGCAGGTCAACGACACTTACGGGCACTCGACGGGTGACCAGGTGCTGCGCAACCTGAGCCGTGTGGTCGCTGGCGGCGTGCGCACGACCGACTTCGTGGCGCGCTTCGGCGGAGAAGAGCTGGCCGTGATCCTCACGCAAACGCCGCTCCAGGGCGCGTTCGAGGTCGCCGAGCGGCTGCGTGCGACGGTGGCCGCAGCGCCGCACGACTACCAGGGCAAGGCCATCTTCAAGACCGCGAGCTTCGGTGTGGCCTGCTACGACGGCCAGGGCGCACCCGTCAGCCCGGAAGAGCTGCTCGGGCGCGCCGATCAGGCCTTGTATCGAGCCAAGCACGAGGGCCGAAACCGCGTGATCAGCTGGGATCCGACGCTGGCTGAAGCCGTCTAGCGTTCCGATGAGCTAGCGCAGGGTGACGTAGAAGAAGTCGCGCGTGGACGGGCGGCCCAAGAACTCGTCCTTCTGGTAGAGCAGGCCCTTCACGGCGCCCTGGGCGGTGAGGCCGCTCGGGCCGGCGGTGTAGAGGAGGAAGCGCGGGAAGGAGTGGTTGACGTCGAGCTGGGCAACGTTCGTGGCGCCGACTTGCTTCATGCCGAGGGCGAGGGCGCGCGCGGTGGTCGAGTTGCTGATGCCGACGTAGAGCGTGCGGCCATCGGCGCCGAGGCCCACGGCGGAGCGGCGGATCACGGTCTTGCCCTCGAGCGTGGCGCCCCAGTTCTTGGAGTCTTCGGTCTGCAATCCCGGGTGCAGCGCGCCGTTTTCCAGCATGCAAGCCGGAGTCTGGCGCCACCAGCTGAAGAGCTCCGGCTCGGCCGAGATTGCGGTCCAGGTGGCGATCGCCAGCGTGCCGTCCTTTTGCTCGGCGAAGGTGCAGGACTTGGGGCGGGGCGCGAGTAGCTCGTTCCCCGCGACCATCATGCCGAACTTGCCGTGCTCGGCCTTGAAGCCACCGTTGAAAGCGGCCACCAGCTTTTCGCGGTCGGCCTCGGGCACCAGACCGGGGCGCAGCACGCCCGGCTGCGGTGCTTCGCTCTTGGGCTCGATGCTACCGGCGACGGCTTGCACCTTGAGCTGCGTCATGTCGAGCGCGAAGACGAAGAGCTCGGAGTAGGCGCGCTGGGCGTCGGGGTGGAGCATGGTGCGATACAGCACCGGGCCGTTGGCGCCGCGCACGGGCACGGCTTGCCACACGCCGTCTTCGGGGCTGGCGACGCGGGGGTAGAGCGCCTGGGCGTCGGGCGGGCGGTTGTCACTGACCGAGGGCGTGGCCGGAGTGGCCAGCGGCGCCGCGATCAGCAGCTCGGGAGGCGTCGAGTCGCTCAAGCTGCGAACGGTGCCGCCGCTCGTGGCCGCCTGAACGCGGTCTTCGACGTGCGCCACGACCTCTTCGAGCTTCGTCACGTTTTCGGCGCCGACCACGGCGCGCATCCCGTCGGCCAGCATCGGTCCAAACCACGGCAGCGTCCGGATGCCGACCCAGGTCGAGGCCACGAGCGCCGCGCCGGCGAGCGTCGCCCCCATCAACCAACGGGAACGGGTGGCCGAGACTCCGACCGACCGAACCCAAACACCAAACCCGTGGTGCCCGTCGTTCGCGAGGGGCGCAATGCTATCAACCGTATTGCTGGAATTCCGACCGTCCGTGGACATGACCTGTAAGCTCCGCGAGCGGGAATATGCGCGGTTCGTGCCAGCGCTCGCTTCATCCCTAGGTGTAACGATCAGCATGGCAAGCTGGATAAGGATCCGCCCAATTTCGTGTCGAGTCGCTGAGAGACACGGTGTCCGCAGGCGCGTCCGTCGGCGGACAACTGTCCGCAAGTTGTGTCGCAACGCCCGCAATCCGCGCGTGCACCGAGCCACAGCTGTCGTGGTCGGATCGCTGTGACGGCCACGGGCAGCTTTCACCGCAGCTGAACGAACCGCGAATCCGGCTTCGCGAGCGAGAGCGTAACGTTCACGCCCGAACGCGGGTGTGACGCTGGTTTGCCGTTACGCGTCGTGCGTCAAACGCGATGTGCCAGAAGCAGACTGTCTCTGATCAATACGCTGGTTCGAGCTCGCCCTGCCGTGCGCCGGGGGAGTCGACGCGGGCGGCTGGGGTTGACCTGTCCTGGCGGGCCGGGTAGCCAGGGGCCATGCCGAGCTGGCTTCGAAACGCCGTTGTGGCGCTGGGCTTTTCCAGTCTGGCTTGTAGTACCGCTCGTCCAGCCGAACAGCCCGCGGCGGTGCCGCCGCCCGCAAGCTCCCTCCGCTTCGAGCGCGTGGACATCGGTCATGGCATGGCGCTCCACATCCAGTGTGAAGGACGGGAGCGCCCGGTCGTGGTGCTGGAGTCGGGATTGGGGGAAGGTGTCGAGGCCTGGTCTCGAGTGCAGCGTCACGTGGCGGCGTTCGCGCGGGTCTGCGCCTACGACCGCGCGGGCCATGGGCGAAGTGATCCGTTCCAGTTTCCTCACAGCAACCGCCAGATGGCGCGGGAGCTGTTCGCGCTGCTCCAAAAAGCCGGGGAACGCGGACCCTACGTCCTGGTCGGTCACTCGATGGGCGGTACCAACGTTCAGTTGCTACTGGACGAACACCCCGAGAGCGTGACCGGCATGGTGCTGCTCGACTCGTCGCCAGAACCCGCGCCGGTCGAGAAGATGCCGCCCGCGCTGGTGGCGGACTTCGAGCGAAACATCCAGCGGCTCGAAGGGCTGGACCTGAAGACGTGGCGCGCGGGCTTCGAGGAGCTGCGCGCGTCCAAGCGTTCGCTCGGCGACAAGCCGCTGTTGGTGCTCGTCGCGGGCAAGCCCCAGTCGGATCCGAATTTCGCGCCCGAGCAAGCCCGCGAATTTCTCGCGGCCAGGCAGCGCGAGCAAGAACCGCTGGCTTCTCTGTCCTCGAACGCTGCGCTCGTCACGGTTCCCGAGAGCGGTCACCACTTGCCGAGCGAAGCGCCCGAAGTCGTGGTGCAGGCCGTCTTCGCCGTGGTCGATGCGGCGCGGACGGGAAAAAAAGATCTGGCTAAGTTTTCTCGGCCCGCGCCCTGAGGGCGACCGCGACGAGATTGGCGAGGAGCTGCGCGACCCGCAACGAGACGTCGGGGCCGCGCGCGATCGGCTCGCCGCCCACGATCGTGGCGCGCACGGCGTTCAGCGTGTCGGCGAGCGCCTGGAGGCCGCGC
>JALYWZ010000093.1 GCA_030852505.1 Myxococcota bacterium
CCGCCGGTGGAGCCCGACACGGCGCCTGCGCCGCCGCTGCCGCCCATCGCAGCGCCGCCGTCATCCGAGCTGGATGAGCAGGCCGACAGGATCGCGGCCACCACCCAAGGCGCCGCGAAACGCTTCACGACTTCGCCACGACTCGATTGCGCCCGCCGTGCTTGGCGGCGTACAGGCGCACGTCGGCGAGCTTGACCAGCGCCTCGGGCAGCGGCTCCTCTAGCTCGCTCGCGGTCGCGCAGCCGCAGCTCATGGTGACGCGCAGGGTGCCCTCGGGAACGCGGATTTCCAGGGCTTCGAGCTTGGCGCGCAGCCGCTCGGCCACGGCGCGCGCCCCTTCGAGCCCAACCCCGGGGGTGATGATTGCGAACTCTTCGCCGCCGTAGCGCGCGAACACGTCTTCTTCGCGCAGGCCCTTCTTGATTAGCGAAGAGAGCTGCATCAACACCTGGTCGCCAGCGGTGTGACCATAGACGTCGTTCACCTTCTTGAAGTGATCGACGTCGACCATGATCAGCGAAAGCGGCGACTCATGGCGCTTGGAGAAGCTGAGCTCGGACAGCAAGCGGTTGTCGAAGTACTCCCGCTTGCGCGCGCCCGTGAGCGAGTCCGTGACGCTGGTGCGGAAGAGCTGGCGCAGCAGCGCTTCGTGGGATTCGTCCGTGAGCGTGTAGCGGAACACCGCCTTTGGCCCGAACTGCACGATGTCACCGTCGCGCAGCACCCGCTGCGTGATGCGCTCCCCGGCCACGAACGTGCCGTTCGCGCTCTCGGTGTCCATCAGGAGGTACGAGTCCTCGTCCGGGATCAGCATCGCGTGCTTGCGGCTCACCCCCTCGTCGTTCAGGACGACGTAGGCGTCCGCGCTGCGCCCGAGCCGGCACGGCGTCGGCGGCAAGCGGGTGACCTCGCCTGCGGCAGCCCCGCGCAGTCGTACGAGCAGGTGCCGATCCTTCTCGTTTCCCGGTAGCTCGCGCTCCCCGACGGAGACCAGCGAGGTCATCTCGTCGGGATCTTCGGCGAAGTCCGCGGGCATGGCGGGAGCCGAAATCCGGATCTCGGTCGGCTCCTCGTTTTCCTCGTCGAAGCCCGGTGCGCGGCTGTCGGAGTTCGGATCGTGCGGCCCTGCCACTGTTCTGCGAGGGTAGGCCGGGCGCCTCCCCGTGTCGACGGGACTTCGCGCCTGGGTTTACGGCGGCGCGGCCGGCGGCGCGGCCGTCGGCCGGCCGTGTGTGGCGGGCTGGCATGAAGAGCCGTCCGACCGTGTGCTGCCTGCTCTCACTCGCGGCACGGTCGGGCCGGGCTTCGGGCGGGCTCCGGCCGATTGCGGCCGGGTCCGTCGCCTGAGCTCAGGTCAAACGAACGAATCGCGCGCACCGGCTTGCCGGGCGGCGGAGCGGACGACGTGCTCCGGATCCTGCGACAGATCTGCCAGGACCTGCTCGAACCCCTCGGGGTGCGACTGTGCGTGGATGCGGGCAGCGCGCGCGGCGGCAGCGCGCACGTCCGGGTTCGGGTCCTGCGCAAGCTCGCCGATCGCGAGGTCTGCCACGAACACTTGCGTGGGCAGCGAGAGCGCGCGAGCCACCGTCAAGCGCTCGGCCGCGCTCTCGGAGACGGTCCAGCGGCAGACGATTTCGATGCGCTCGATCGGCGACGCGAGCTCCAGCACCTGGCCGAGCGCGGCGGCCGCAGCGATGCGCAGCGCCAGCGACTTTTGCTCGAGCAGCTGCGTGACGAACACCTCGCTCGCCTCGTGCGACTTGGGCCAAAACGCGGCGACGGCTGCACGCGCGCCGGCGGCCATGCGCCCGGCGTTGTTCACCGCGTCGAGCGGTGTGATTCCTGGTTCGTCGTCGAGCTCGTCCTCGACCCAATCAGCCAGCGTGTCTGCTGGGAGACTGCCGCAAGAGCCGAGCGCAAAAGACGCTGCGGCCAGGCGGTTCAGAAAGCGGGTGCCTAGCAACATGGAGCGCGGTTTCCCTGGGTGAGAGCCGAACACACGATGGCTCCCGGATATTCCGACCAACTGTTCCGGTGATGAGATGGCGCGAACACTGCGTGATCGCAGCCTACCCGGGAGGACGGTTACCGGGCGTTACGCGGCAGGCGCCGCGTTTGTTTCGCCGATCTTCGCAACGTCCGAAAATCTCCGCCTGTGTTCCGACGCCGAGAGGATCATGCACCGGCAGTGGAACCGCTCAGCTGAGTAAGCAAGCCACGGCGCGGACCCGCGTGCCATCGAGCACCGGGATCGCGACGCCTGAAGAGAGGCCGGCCTGGTTCGCGGCCGCTGAACGCACGAGCTCCGGCGCCTTCAGCTGATCGAACACGACTGGAAGTCCCGATGCAAAACAGCGCCCGGGCAGGCCTTCACCCGCTGCGAGCCGGAGCTCGGCGCTGACCTCGGCAAACGCCTCCAGCCCCGTCGCGTAGTGCGAAGAAAGCAAAGTCAAATTTTCGGCCTCCGGGGTCCACACTTCGAAGGCGCGCGCGATGGGCGTGGTGCTCGTGGACAGAAGCACCAGCACGTGGGCGACCTGCTCACCGCGGAAGATCGGGATCGCGATGCCGGTCTCGATCCCGTAGTCGCGCGCGATCGAGGCGCGAATGAAGGCGTTCGAATGACCTTCGCGCTCGATGACCTGCGGCACGCCGCTTTCGAACGCGATGCCGGGGAGGCCGGTCCCCGCTTGAAATTGCAGCAACCGGCTGAGCTTGCCGAAGGCTTCGAGCTCCCCGTAATAGCCGCCCGAATGCTCGAGGTGCCCCATCTCCCGGTTCACGTCCCAGACCTCGACGCAACCGCGTGCGCGCTTGGGCGAGCCGCACAGCAACACGACCACGGCAACCAGCTCCTCACCGCGGAACAGCGGGAAGCCGACGGCAGCTCGGATGCCCGAAGCCCTGGCGATCTCGGCGCGCACGAAGTGGCTGCCGAGCTCTTGCCAGACTTCGGGGCGGCGCGTGTCGAACACGGCGCCCGGCAGACCCTCGCCGCGGCGAAACGTCTTCAGCGCGCTCACTCGCGCGAACTCGGCGTGTGGGCCATACGAACCAGAGTGGTGACGCAGCACTTCACCATCGGGCACCCAGACCTCCGTACCCTGAACGAATGCCGAGCCCGCACCGATCCTGGTGCGTGGCCCCGCCGAGCTGGGTCGCGGAGGGCTGGGTCGAGCACTCTGCGTCACGCTCTGGTTCTCACACCCTGTGCGGTTCCGAGCGGTTTCCGAAGTATTGCGGTTACGCTCAGGATCGCGCGCGGAGCTCGGCTGTCCTCGTGATCTCACCCATCTTGCCGGTGCGATAGTCGCGAAAGGCTTGCTCCAGCTCCGAGGGATGGTTCATGACGAACGGACCGTAGCGAGCGACGGGTTCACCGAGCGGAACGCCTGCGAGCAGTAGGGCACGTGCAGCCTTGCCCTCGGCGGGACCGCGCAGTCGCACGGCATCGCCCGCTCCGAGGATCGCCATCTCGCCGCTTCCCACGGCGCGCTGCGCTTCGCCGACAGAAAGCTGACCGTCGAACACGTACACGAGAGCGCTTTGTTCTTCGGGCAGGTCGATGGTCACGTCGGCGCCGGCTTCGAGCGTCCAGTCCTGGTAAGTGATCGGCGTATGGGTGTCGATCACGGCCATCGCGCCGAGCGCTTCACCCGCGATCACCTTGACCAGCGCGCGTCCGTCCGGCGTCGCCGCCGTGGGGATCGCTTCCGGCGCGATCTCTTGGTAGCGCGGGCGAGTCATCTTCGAGCGCGCGGGCAGGTTCACCCAGATCTGGAAGCCGTGCATGCGGCCGCCGTTCTCCCGCAGACCGCGCGAGGGCATCTCGGAGTGCACGATGCCGGCACCCGCCGTCATCCACTGCACGCCGCCAGGGCGGATTTCGCCGCGATGTCCTGCGGAGTCCTCGTGCTCACCGCCTCCTTCGAGAACGTAGGTCACGGTCTCGAAGCCGCGGTGCGGGTGATCCGGCGCGCCGATCGCTTCGCCCGGCGCGTAATCGACGGGTCCGAGCTCGTCGATCAAGAGGAAGGGATCCACCTGCAGGAGCCCCTCGGTCGGGACCGGGCGGCGCACGATGAATCCGCCGCCTTCTCTTTGCTTGTGGGCCGTGATCTGACGCGTGACTTCACGAACCGTTCTCTTGGTGCCAGTCATTGTCTGCTCTCCTCTCGAAAAATCCTCCTGTGAGTGGTCCTGGTTTCCGTCTGGACGACGCCGGTTAGGCAGCCTGTGCGCTGGCCTTCACCGCTTGCAGCTCGATCTCGATCTCGACCTTTTCGCCGACCAGCACGCCGCCGGCCTCGAGCAGTTGATTCCACTTCAAGCCGAAGTCCTCGCGGTTGATCGTGGTCTCGGCCGAGAACAAGACCCTCTCGTTGCCCCACGGGTCCTTGGCGCGGCCGCCGTAGCTCACCTCGAGCGGGATCTCGCGGGTGACGCCGGCGATGGTCAGATCACCGACGACGCGCAACGCGTTCTTACCGGTGCTCGTGATGCGCTTGCTCTGAAAGCGAAGCTCGGGAAACGCTTCGGCGTTCAAGAAGTCCGCCGAGCGCAGGTGGTTGTCGCGATCGGCGACGCCCGTCTCGATGCTCGCCGCCTCGATCGTCACGTCGACTCGGGCGTCCGACAGGTCCTCCCGGCTGCCGAGGTCGAGGTTCGCCTTCCAGTTGGTGAAGCGGCCGCGGACCTTGGTTACCACCATGTGGCGGACCGAGAAGTGAATGCCCGAGTGCGCGTTGTCGACGTTCCAAATGTTCGAAGTCATTGATGATTCTCCTTGTCGTTCGGCCTGGGCGGGTTCGCCTGCCGACCGATTGAACTTACTTCGTTCCCCGGGCTGGACTAGGCAGCGAGATCTGAACTAACTGTTCCATCAGTGGAACAATCTGAGACCCCGCCGCTAGACCTCAATGAAATCGCGCTGTTTGCGCGGGTCGTTCAGGCCGGGACCTTCAGCGGGGCGGCGCGCAAGCTGCGGCTGCCGAAGTCGACCGTCAGCCGCAAAGTGGCCGCGCTCGAGGAGCGCCTCGGCGCGCGCTTGCTCCAGCGCACCACGCGAAGGCTCGGGCTCACGGACGCGGGCCGTGCCTTCTACGACTACGCGGCGCGCATCGTCGCGGACATCGAGGAAGCCGGGCGCGCCGTTCACGAGCTGCAGGCGACACCGCGCGGGCGCCTGCGCGTCACGGTGCCGATGAGCCAGAGCTTTCTCGGTCGCACGCTCGCGACCTTCCTCTCGCGTTACCCGGAGGTGTCGATCGACGTGAGCGCGACCGACCGCGTCGTGGATCTCGTCGAAGATCGGTTCGACGTCGGGCTACGCGCCGGCAGGCTCGCGGACTCGAGCTTGATCGCGCGTCCGATCTCGATGTTGCGACGCTACGTCTTCGCAGCGCCGAGCTACCTCTCGCGGCGTGCTGCGCCGCTCGTGCCGGAAGATCTCAAGAACCACGACTGCCTGTTGTTCGGGCCCACGTCCCCGCGCGAAATCTGGACGCTCGAGGACGGGACGCGCACCGTCGAGCTGCAGGTGCCGGCGCGCTTGATCGCCAACGACACGGACATGCTGCGCGACGTCGCGCTGGCAGGCCTCGGGCTTTCGCTGTTGCCCGAGCGGAGCTGCGCCGCCGAGCTCCACGCGGGCCGGCTGGTGCGCGTGCTCCCCGAGTGGCACGCCCCGGACGTGCCCTTCACTGCCGTTTACCCGAGCACCCGGCATTTGTCGCCGAAAGTCTCGGCGTTCGTGGAGCTCTTGCAGAGCGAGCTCGGCCGCGGGATGTGAGTCATTCGAGCGATTCGCGCGGCAGTTTCTGCTTCAGCTCGGCCATGCGCTGGAACGGATCCACGCGCTGCTTCTTCAGCCGCTTGGAGAGATTGCGCAGCGTGAAGTCGCCGGGCTTGAACTTCGCGATCTCGTCCCACTCGAGCGGAACTGCCACCGGCGCGTTCTCTCGGGCGCGCGTGGAGTAGGGCGCGATGAAGGTCGCGCCGCGCGCGTTGCGCAGGTAGTCGATGAAGATCTTGCCGGTGCGCTTGGCCTTCGACACGGTCGCCAGGTACTCCTTCGGGTAGCGGGCAGCGAACGCTTCGGCGATGTGCTTGGTGAAGCTCTTGAGCTCGCTCCAGCTGAGCTCGGGCTCGAACGGCACGCACACGTGCAAGCCCTTGCCGCCGGTGCTCTTCACGAAGCTCTCGAGCTTCGCTGACTCGAAGACTTCGCGTAGCCGCTCGGCGCAGCGCACGACCTCCTTGAAATCGAGCTCGGGATCCGGATCCAGATCGAGCACGAGCAGATCGGGTCGCTCCGGATCGCCCTCGTGCGCGCCCCAGGTGTGGATCTCGAGCGCGCCGAGCTGAACCAGGCCGAACAGGCCCTGCTCGTCGTCGATCACGGTGTACGGCGCCTTGCCGTCCTTCTCGCGGATTGGCACTGCGCGCAGGCCTTCCGGCGTGCCGCGGCCCGGGTGCTTTTGAAAGAAGCACTGTTTGGTGCGGCCTTCCGGGCAGCGCACGAGCGTCAGTGGGCGGCCCGCGACGTGCGGCAGCATGCGCTCGGCGACGAGCTCGTAGTACTCGAGGAGCTCGCGTTTGGTGATGCTGAGCTCGGGGTAAAGCACCTTGTCGGGGTTGCTGAGCGGGTAGGCGGCTTCTTGCGGCTTCTCCAGCTTCACGCCGCGCGCCGGCTTGTCCTCGCGCAGGCCGTGGAACACCGGGTGGCGCAGGCGCCCGTCCTTGGTGAAGCCGGTGAACGAAATTTCGCACAACAGCTTGGGTTCCGCCCAGATCACGTCGCGCACCTCGGCCCCGCGTGGCGCGTCCTCGACGGGGGCGGTTTTCCGGGCGAGCCGCGCGAGTTTTTGCGAGAGCTCGTCGAGCGACGTCTCGGTGAAGCCCGTGCCCACGCGACCCGCGTAGGACAGCTTGCCCTCGCGTTCCACGCCGAGCAGCAGCGCACCGAGGTGAGTGCGGCTCCCCTTCGGCGCGCTGAATCCGACGATCACGAACTCTTGCCGCAACTGGCACTTCACCTTCAACCAATCGCGTCCGCGCCCGGCGCGATACGGGGCGGCGGCGCGCTTCGAGATGATCCCCTCGAGCCCGAGCTTTCCGGCCTGTTCGAAGAACTCCGGGCCCGACCCGAGCACGTGCTCGCTGAGGCGGACCGTGCCCGCCTTGGCTTTCTTGCCGAGGTGCCGGGCGAGGCGCTCTTTGCGCTCCAGCAGCGGCAGCGTGCGCAGATCTTCGCCGTCGTCGAACGGGAGATCGAACGCGTAGTACACGAGCCCTGCCTCGCGGTCCTCGTCGAGAGAGTTTTGAAGGGTCTGGAAGTCGCTCACGCCTTTCTCGTCGAGGGCGACGAGCTCCCCGTCGATCCACGCCGAGTCGAAGTCGAGCTTTTCCAGAGCGCGAGCCAGCGCGGGCATACGCTCGGTCCAGTCCTTGCCGTTGCGCGTGAACAAGCTCGCCTGGCCGTCCTGGATGCGCGCGAGGATCCGGTATCCGTCGAGCTTGATCTCGTGGAGCCAATCGTCCCCGGTGGGGGCCGAGTCGACGAGCGTGGCAAGCTCGGGCTCGAGCTGCTTCGGCAGGGCGCTCCGCGCCTTCGGCGACGACTTCGCGCCGCGCGGGGTCGATTTGCCACGCCTGATCGGCTTGGCGCGTGCCGCCGCGCGCTTGGGACGAGCGCCGGTCGCGATCTGGTCGAGGTCCCGCCCCGTCACGACGCTGTCCGGCTTCTCCTCCACGATGTCGCGCTCGCTGCTCGCGCTCTCGTCGTGGGCTTTGAAGAGCAGCCAGCTCTTGTCCTCCTTGCCGTTGCCGCGGGACCTGGTGCGCACGAGGTGCCAGCGGCCAGCGAGCTTGTCGCCGTCGAGCGTGAACTCGAGGTGCCCTTTCGCGTATCCCGCGCGGGCATCGCCGATCGGAGACCAGCTACCGCGATCCCACACCATCACCGTGCCGCCGCCGTACTGACCTTTCGGGATCGTTCCCTCGAACGACGCGTAGTCGAGCGGGTGGGGCTCCGTTTCCTGAGCCAGGCGCTTCACGGCCGGATCGAGGCTCGGGCCCTTTGGAACTGCCCAGCTCAGGAGCACGCCGTCGAGCTCTAAACGAAAGTCATAATGAAGCCGTCGCGCTGCGTGCTTCTGGATCACGTAGCCGAGCTCGGCCCCGCCCTTCTTGGGCGCGGCTGCGCCCGAGGGTTCGCGCGTCTGAGAGAAATCCCGCTTCTTTCGGTATGTGGCCAAGCTCGGCACGGTGCACCTCGTGCGTATCGAGCTGCAGGCATTGTGCCGGATCTCCCAGGCGGTCCCTGGAACGCAACCTGCAACTCGCGCTCACATGGCTTGGCGATTCACGCGGTTCTCACTCCTCTGAGTCGGACCGCCACAAACGTGTGCCGCCCGCGTGGCAGATTGGAACTCACCGAGGGAGCGACGATGAAAGCAGTTCTTCTGACGGGTTATGGGGACGTGGATAACCTCGAAGTTTCGGAGGTCGCGGATCCGCCGCTGCTCCCGGGTCAAGTCAAGGTGCGGGTCACGGCGACGAGCGTGAACCCGGTGGACTACAAGATCCGCCGCGGAGACATGCGCTCGTGGATGCCGCTCGATTTGCCCACGATCCTCGGCCGCGACGTGGCGGGCGAGGTGATTCAGGTGGGCCCCGGCGTGACTTCTCTCGAGATCGGAGACCGCGTGCTGGGCGTGGTGGACCACGCTTATGCCGAGCTGGTCGTCGGTCCGAGCGAGGCGTTTGCCAAGGTGCCACCGGAGCTCGATCTGATCGAGGCCGCCGCGGTGCCGCTGGTGGCGCTGACGGGCGCCCAGCTGATCGAAGAGGCCGTCGATCCGAAGGACGGCGACATCGTGCTCGTCACGGGCGCGGTCGGGAGCGTCGGGCGCTTCGCGGTCTATGCGGCCAAGCAGCGGGGCGCGCGGGTCATCGCCGGTGTGCGGGCGAGTCAGAAAATCAAGGCGGAAGCTTTGGACGCCGAATCGATCGTGGCGCTCGACGACCCGGAGGAGGTCGCGCGCCTCCCCAAGCTCGATGCGATCGCCGACACCGTGGACGGTCAGGTGCTCGAAGGGCTACTTCAGTCGGTGAAGCCCGGAGGCGTCGTCGGTACCGTGCTCAGCGAGCCGGCCGGCGCAAAAGCGCGCGGCGTGACGGTGCACACCATGCTCACTCATCCGGACCCGGCGCGCCTCGGCGTGATGACCGAGGCCGTCGCGCGCGGTCGTGTCGAGCTGCCCATTGGTGAAAGCTTCCCCCTGGTCGAAGTCCGCCGAGCCCAGCAGACTGCCGAACAGTCCGGCAGCGGCAAAGTCCTGCTGCTCGTCTAGGCGGATTTGCGGTGCTTCGTCGCCCGCCGCCCGCCCTTCGATTCCACGCTCTCGCGGAGCAGCGCCGATAGGTCGATGACCTGAGCCGTCTTCTGCGGTTTGCGCTTCTTCGAGGTCTTTTCGGGCACGCTGTTGAGCTCGCCGGCGCGGGCTTTCTTGTGGATGAGCTTCATCAGATCGCGGCGGTAGTCGTCCTCGTATTGCTCGGGCTCGAAGGGCTCGCTCATGCCGAGCACGAGCTTCTCGGCCATCGCCACCTCCTTCGGAGACACGCCGAGCTTCTTCAAATTGGTTTCGGGTAGCCCGAGGCCGGATTCTTTGCGGAGCTCGTCGGCGAAACGGAGCAACACGAGCACCAGCGCCTTCTTGTGCGCGATGACCGCGGCCAGGTGCTGGCGCGTGCGCAGCACGACCTTACCGACCCCGGCCTTGCCCGTCCTCTGCAGCGTCTCGCGCAGCAGCGCATAGGCCTTCTTTCCCGCCTTCTGCGGCACCAGGTAGTACGGCCGATCGATGTATCGCGGGTCGATTTCCGCGAAATCGACGAAGGCCAGGATGTCCATCTGGCGCGTGGCTTCGACGTTGGCTTCGGCGAAGTCCTGGTCGGTGAGGATCACGTACTTGCCGTTCTTGTGCTCGTAACCCTTGACGACGTTGTCCCAGCCGACCTCCTTGCCGGTCTTCTTGTTGATTCGCTCGTAGCCGATCGGGGAGAAGTCGCGCTTGTCGAGCAGGGTGAGGTCGAGCTCGTTCGGCGCCTCGGCGGGGTAGAGACCTACCGGGATCTGCACCAGCCCAAATCCGACGGTTCCATTCCAGATAGCGCGTGCCATGCCGCGTTAGGTTGCAGCGCGCATGCCAGGGGATTTGCGGAACTTTGCAGTGGGAGAAAACTATCTCGCATTATCGAATGAACGAAGCCAGATTCACACCCAAGGTATTCGATGAAGTCTCGTGCGTGGTTGGGCGCTTGGTCTTGGATTGCGACGCTGGGTCTGTGCGCTGCGGCGTCGTTGGCCGCGTGTTCCGAGGACTCTTCGTCGGCAGATAATACGGGCGGTGCACCGACGGGCGGCACGAGCACATCGGTCACGGGCGGCGCGTCTACTGGGGGCAATACCCCAGCGCCGAACGGCGGTAGCGCCACGGGTGGCGTCGCCGCTCCGGCGGGAGGCAACACCACCGGAGGTCGCAGC
>JALYWZ010000557.1 GCA_030852505.1 Myxococcota bacterium
GCTCACCGCCCGCGGCGGGCGTACCGCCGCGAGGCGCGCTGCGATCACCGCCCGTGCTTCCGCCGTGTGCCGTGCTCGCGACGCCACCCGTGACACCGCCGGTGCTCGGCTCAGCGCCGTTGGCGTCGCCGGAGCTCGACGAGTCGTTGCAACCGTGTGCCGCGAGCACACCGCTGATCGAGAGCGCGAACGCGAGCGCACGTGAAATAGAAGTTGAGTTCGACATGACGGATCCCGAACCCACCCGGCATTCAGAGCGTCCGTGATCGCAGCTCGCTCATCAAGTCATTTCGAAGTGCGTAGTCGCAGACTGACGGGTGAGTGGTGCAATTTTCTCGGGTGCACGGAGATGGCCTCGAGTCGCGGCGATCGGACTACGCTCCGCGCGTGACTCGAACTCCATGCCTCGGTCTCCTGGCGTTGTTCTTCGTGTGTGGCTGCAGCTCGGGCGACACGAAGCCGACTCCGGACACTCGGGAACAGACCCCCGAGCTCGACTGGGTGGGGACGTTCCTGGTCGATCTGCTCGCGGAAGAACCTGCGCTCGGTTCCTCCGCCAGGACGAACGTCCAGGGGCACGTGTACGATCGGGAACCGCCGCCGACCGGCGTCTTGCTCCAGCACCAGAGCTCGTCAGGGAGCTGCGAGCTCTGGGTGCCGGCCCATCCGTTCTGCGAGCCGGCTTGTGGCATCGACGCGGTCTGCACGCACGACGGCGAGTGCACGCCGCACGCGACGCCGCTGAACGCCGGCACGGTTCAGGTAACCGGGCTCGCGCCCGCCGACTTCGAGATCGATCCGCTGAGCCCGCGCTTTCCGTATCAACTGCCCGCCGCCGTCCACCCGAGCTACCCGCCCTGCGAAGAGGGCGCGGCGGTGCGCGTGATCGCCAGCAGCTTCTCGCTCGAAGCCCGCTGCGTCGCGCCGCTCGTCGCCACAGGAGCTGCGCCGATCCTGGTCGAGAGTGGCAAGCCGCTGTCCCTAGCCTGGACCGCGCCGGCGGATCCCGCGGCCTCGCGGATCGCGGTTCACATCGACCTCGCGCATCACGGCGGCAAGAAGGGCGAGATCAACTGCGACGCGCCGGACACCGGAGCCTTCGACGTGCCCGAGCCGCTGATCACCGAGCTCATCGGACTCGGTCTCGCCGGCTATCCGACGGTCGAGCTGACGCGCCACTCGACCAGCGCGAGCCCGCAGGCTCCCGGGATCGTACTGCGCGTGGCCTCCACGGTCTCGCGCGCGCTCGACACGGGGGTCACCTCGTGCAGCGACACGGAGCCGTGCCCAGGGGAGCTCCGCTGCGAGATGGATCGCACCTGCCACTGAGCTCGCTCACGGTTCGAAGCGCGCCCCCGCGAGCACGCCAATCTGGCGCAGCGCCTCGTAGAGCGCGATCGATACCGTGTTCGCCAGGTTCAACGAGCGCACCTGACCGAGCATCGGGATGCCGACCGTCTCGTCGGCGCGCTCTTCGAGCAGCGTCTCGGGCAAGCCGACGCTCTCACGGCCGAACACGAGTACATCGCCGAGCCCGAACTCGGCGTCGAGGTAGCTTTTCCTCGCCTTACCGCTGAAGAGGTGTGTGCGGCGCGGCGTGCGATCGAGGCGCGCAGCGCGGATGTTGCGCTCCGCCTCGCCGAACGAGCGGTGCTGGTGCAGCTCGACCAGTGGCCAGTAATCGAGCCCCGCGCGGCGCACGGCCTGCTCGTCGAGCCGAAAGCCGAGCGGCCCGACGAGGTGCAACGGACAGCCGGTCGCAGCGCACAAGCGGCCCACGTTCCCGGTGTTCGGCGGGATCTCCGGTTCGACCAGCACCAAGTGAAAGGGACGCGGCGGTGCGACGGCGCGCAGGCGCCCCACGCTGGAGGTTGGCACGCGGGACCCGTAGCATCATCGGCCAGCGCTTGACGACCCAGCTTTGCGGCAAGTAGCCTCGGTGCAGCGGTGTCGAGAGCGCCCAACGGAACATGAGAGCCCTTGCCGCCGCCCTCGCCGCGACCCTGGCGCTCGGCGTATCCCGACCCGGCCTCGCCGAGCCGATGGACCCGGCGCTCGAGCGCTTGGTATTGGATCCGGCCTGCCGTGACGAGCTCGGACGCTTCGTGGACAGCGATCCGGCCGGGCTCGAGGCGGGCCCCGGCAAGCGCGCCTGGTGCGCCGAAGACAACGCGGCGTTCAAGAAGCTCGTCAGCCAGCTCGGCTTCGCCCTGGCACCGACGGCGATGCACTCGGCGCGCACCACGGGTTTCGGCGGCATCGACGTCACGCTCGAGGCCGCCTACACCAAGATCAGCAACGACGAGCGCTACTGGAAGCTCGGCACCCAGGGCGAGCGCGACCCGAGCACCGACCGGCCCGCCTCCAGCAACGATAACCCATCGGGTATACTATCGCTGTACTCCGTACGGCTCCGGAAGGGCTTCGGCTTCGGCTTCGAGATCGCGGGCTCGGTCGGCTTCCTCACCAAGACCAGCATCTTGAGTGGCGGCGCGGACGTGCGGCTCTCGGTGCTCGAGGGCTTTCGCACGGGGCTCCCGGGCTACGTGCCCGATCTGGCGGCCGGCGGCGGCGTGCGCACGATCACCGGCACACCCGAGCTCCAGCTCACGGTGGCCTCGTTCGACATTCAGATCTCGAAGCCGATCCCGATCCAGGGTTTCTCGGTGCTCACGCCGTGGATCGGCCTGCAGCAGCTATGGATCTTCGGCAACTCCGGCAACATCGATCTCACGCCCGCGACGGACGCGCAGGCGTACTGCGGCTACGCCGGCCCGAACGTCCCCGGCAACCCCGACCCGAACAAGAATTATTTCGACGGACAACCCGTGTGCACCAATCCGAGCCCGGGCGCGGCGCGCGACTTCAACAACACGGTCGTGTTCGACGACGTCACCCTGGAGCGCAAGCGCTTGCTGCTCGGCGTGAGCTACCGCTGGGAAATGATCAAAGCCGGCGTCGAGCTCATCACCGACCTCAGCTCCCCCGCCTCCGCCCAGAGCGACAGCCAAGACGAACAGGATCTCGAAGGCGAAGCCCGCCAGTGGGCGCTGGTGCTCGAGCTGGGCGCCGCGTTCTAACGCTCGTCGGCCTAGTGCAGAGCTCGGCCGTTCCGCGTCGCGTGCGGCACCGACGGCGGTGGCGGCGGGGGCGCGGCGGGGCCGCCGAGGCGTACCGCGAAGTACGTCGCCACTGCGCTGACGGCAGCGCTCGCGTAGAGACCCCATTGCCACTCGAGCTCGATCGGGATCAACCCGCGCCGCGGCGGGAACAGCAAGAGCACGAGCACTTCAAGCGCGGTCATGCAGGCGAACAAGCTCGCGATCACGCGCGCACCTCGCAGGCGCGCGATCGAGCGCCGCGTCCAGAGCAGCGGCAGCAGCACGAAGAAGCCCGTCGCACCGCCCCAGAGCCAACCGGCTCGGCCCCGCGCGAGATCGAAGCCGCGCAGCACCATGTCCTCGGGTCGCGACAAGAGCACCCAGGGACAGAAGAACCCGGCGAGCCCCAGCGCCGACAACGCGAGCAACGCGCCGCGACCGTGCCCGAAGTCGTTCCACGGGAACGGGCGCTCCTCGAGCGGCACCTCGAGCTCGTCGAGCGCGCGCGCCTCGTCGGACAACGCGAGCTTGTCCATCGGCACCAGCTCGACGTCGCAGTCGGGGCACCGAGCGCCGTCGTTCGGACCGTACAGCGCCCGGCAGAAGGGGCAGGCCTGGAGGCGGGCCATTCGGAGCTTCAGCTATCAGGTATCGGGCGCGCAGCCTGCCTGTGATTGCAAATGGCGCACCGCGTCAATCGTGCCACCTTCGCTGGCTTCCGCTAGCCTTGCCCGAGCGAATGGCCGAAACCACGGCTCCGAACCGCGTCGAGCTCGCAGCTCGCATCGGGCTCTCCCCGGATGCTCCGCTCTTCGAGCAGGCGCTCACGCACCCGAGCTACGCCAACGAACGCCGCGACGCCCCCGACAATCAGCGCCTCGAGTTCCTCGGTGACGCCGTGCTCGGGTTCTGCGTCAGCGACCTCATCTACGGTCGCTTTCCGGACGCGGACGAGGGCACGCTGACCCGGCTCCGCGCGCAGCTCGTCAACGCCGAGTCGCTCGCTCAGTGGGCGCGGGTCCACGGCGTCGCCGACGCGCTGCGGCTCGGGCGCGGAGCAGGCGCGTCCGGTCTGCGCGACAGCACCAATGTGCTCGCCGACGCCGTCGAAGCGTTGATCGCCGCCTGCTTCCTCGAGGCCGGCCTCGACAGCGC
>JALYWZ010000558.1 GCA_030852505.1 Myxococcota bacterium
GGGCCAGGTTGCCCGCGCTCCCCGGCAGCCAGGTCGCGACCGCCTACCTCGCCACGCCGCATCGAGCCTTCATCGGCATGCCCGTGCGCGTGCCCCAGTCGATCCTGTGGGCGCGGGCGCGGGTGGTGCCGCTCGAAAACGGCGGCGCTCAGGTCGACGTCGAGGCGGAGGACGCGAGCCCCGAACAGGCGGCCGCCAGCGCCGTCGAGCTCGAACGGCAGATCTCGGCCGCGACTCAGCTCGATCTCGGCGTGTTCGGCGCGCTGCTCGGAGCCCGCCCGACGCGCTTCGTCGAGCGCATCCAGTTCCGGGCCGAGGGCAAGAAGATCACGGGCGAGCTGGTGCTCACTCAGAAGCAGATCCTGTCGATCTTCGAGTTCGCCGAGGTGCTGTTCGTCCCGCCCGCCGTGCGTCCTCCGCGCGAGCCGGCGTCCGCTGCTGGCGGAGCTCCCAGCGGGCCGGTCCGCGCGCCGAGCCTCCCGACGGAGCCCTCGCTGCCCACGGCGCCGCGGTCGCCGCCCACTCCGTGAGTTACGGAACACATCGGAAATCCGCGCGGTCGACCCCGGACACACCGAACCAGGCAGACCTCGAAACCCGTTGGAATTAGGCCGGGCTTCGCTCTGGCTAAGGAGACCGGTCCATGACAGAACGCTCGACTGTGGTGAGCCTCGAAATTCGGGCGGAAGACCGCCCACTCCACGACGACATCCGTTATCTCGCGCGCACGCTCGGTCGTGTGATCCAACGGCTCCAGGGCGAGGAAGCGTTTCAGGCCGTGGAGAGCCTCCGCACCGCTTGCCGCGACCGGCGCAGGAGCAGCGACGGGAACTCGCCCTCGCTCGAGGAGCTCCTGACGCGCGTCCAAGCGCTGCCGCTGCACCTGGCGGGGCCGGTCGCGCGAGGCTTCACGCTGTTGTTCTTCCTGATCAACACGGCCGAACAGGTGCACCGCGTGCGCCGCCGCGGCGAATACGCGACCGTCGGCGACGGCGCGGCACCGCAGCCCGCGAGCGTGACCTGGGCCTTCGAAAAGCTGAAGCAGGAAGGGCACGACGCCGACGAGGTCCGAAAGCTCGTGCGCGGCCTCGAGGTGCGGCCCGTGCTCACGGCGCACCCCACCGAAGCCACGCGGCGCACGCTGCTCAACCTGCAGGCGCGGATCGCCGAAGCGCTGCTGTCGCGCGCGACGGCCTCGGCGGGCGAAGCGCTGCGCCTCGAGCAGCGCCTGGAAGCAGACATCGAGATGCTGTGGCTGACCGACGAGGTTCGCCCCGATCGCCCGAGCGTCCTGGACGAGGTGAACGCGGTGATCTGGTACCTCGAGGACCGGCTGATGGACGCGACGAGCGAGCTCTCCAGCTCGACCAAGCGCGCCTTCAAGGCCGTGTTCGGCAGCGAGCTCGGCGGCGGGCCGCGCATCACGCTCGGCAGCTGGGTGGGCGGGGATCGCGACGGCAACCCGTTCGTGACGCCCGAGGTCACGCTGGCCGCCACGCGGCGCACTGCCTACGCGCTGCTCGCGCGCTACCGCAAGCGCATCGACGATCTGATCAATCGCATCTCGATCTCCGATCGCGTGCGCACCGCGCCCGAGGCCCTGCGCGCCTCGCTCGAGCAAGACAAGCTGCTGCAGCCGGGCCTGTGGGAAGCGAACCGCCGGCGCGACGCTCACGAGCCGATCCGCCTCAAGCTGACCTTCATGGGCGGCCGCGTCGAAGGCTTGCGCCGCGAGATCGCCTCGCGCGACGCGGGCCGACCCGAGACCGTGCCCTGGGCGTACCGGAACTCGTCCGAGCTCCGCGAAGATCTGCGCTTGCTCGAAAACGCGCTGTCGGCGGCCGGCGCAGAGATCGCCCGCGACGCGCTGCTCGCTCCGTTCGCCGCGCAGGTCGAGCTGCTCGGCTTCTACGGCTTCACGCTCGACTTGCGCGAAGACTCGGAGGCCCACACCCAGGCCGTGACCTCGATCCACAAGTCGCTCGGCCTCGAGCCGCCGACGGGCGAGGCGCTGCGCAGCGAGCTGCTCGGACGCCGGCCGTTGATCTCGAACCGGATCCAGCTCGACGAGGCGACGCAGAAGACCTTCGACGTCTTCAACTCGATGCGCACGATCCAGGAGGAGCTCGGGGAAGCCGCGGCTCCGACGTACATCATCTCGATGACGAAGAAGGCGGACGACCTCCTGAACGTGCTGCTTTTGGCGCGTGAGGCGGGGCTCGTCGACCTGTCGGCGGATCCGCCGTGGTCTCGGCTCGACGTCGTGCCCCTGTTCGAGACTCAGGCGGACCTGGCCGCGGCCCCGGCGATCATGGGCGGCCTGTTCAAGGACGCGATGTACCTGCGCCAGCTCAAGGCGCGCGGCATGCGCCAGGAGGTGATGCTCGGTTACTCCGACTCCGCGAAGGACGCCGGCGTGCTGGCTGCGGCCTGGGAGCTCTACGTGGCTCAAGAGCGGCTCGCCGAGCTCTCGCACGAGGCGGGGGTCGAGCTGTCGCTGTTTCACGGTCGCGGCGGCACCGTCGGGCGCGGCGGCGGCTCGCCCGTTTTCCGCGGTCTGACGGCGCTCCCGCCTCGGACGGTCGGCGATCGCATCAAGATCACCGAGCAGGGCGAGGTCATCTCCCAGAAGTTCGGCCTGTCTCAGCTCGGCGAGCGCAGCCTGGAGGTGATGCTGACCGGGACGCTGATGGCGCGCACCGGGGATTTTCAAACGACGCTCGACGCGCCAACCCTTGCGAGCTTTCGCGCGGTGATGGACGAGCTCGCCGAAACCTCGCAGCGCACTTTCCGCGCCATGGTCCACGACGACCCGGCGCTGTTCGAGTTGTTCCTCACGGCGACTCCCGTGCGCGAGCTCGGCCGGGTCCACTTCGGCTCGCGCCCGGCCTACCGCGAGCGCGGAGCGGGCACGATCAAGGGTATCCGCGCCATCCCCTGGAATTTCGGCTGGACGCAGATCCGGCTGATGGCGTCGGCCTGGGTGGGCGTCGGCTCGGCGCTCGAGCGCATCATCGAGCGCCCGGGCGGGCTCGAGCTCTTGAAGAACATGGCCGAGCGCTGGCCGTTCTTCGACGACCTGCTCGACAAGCTGGAGATGGTGCTGGCCAAGGCGGATCTGGAGGTCGCGCGCCTCTACGTCAAGCGCCTGAAAGGCAACGATCGCGTGATGACCGCGCTGGTAGCGGAATTCGAGCGCACGCTGAAAGGCTTGCTCAGTATCCGCGGCCGCGAGCTCATCTACGGGCACCGCTTTCTCAGAATGTCGCTGGCGGTCCGTAACCCCTACGTGGATCCGCTCTCGCTCTTGCAAGTCAGCCTGCTCGAACGCAAGCTTGGTCTGCCAGAGGACCACCCGGACCGGAAGCTGATCGACGCCGCTCTCGGAACGACGCTGAACGGAATCGCTCAGGGTATGCGGAACACGGGCTGAAGTCCCCCGGCGATCGACGCCGAGCGTGGCAGAACCCGCACAACCCGACCGAGATCCGCTGCCGGAGACGCTGCGCGAGGGCCGCTACCGGCTGCTCGGCGTGATCGGCTCGGGCGCGCAGGCGCACACCTACGACGCCGTCGATACGCGCACGAACCACGCGCTCGCGATCAAGCGCTTTTCGGTGCGCGGCGCGCGCTCGTGGAAAGACGTGGAGCTCGCCGAGCGCGAGGCGCGCGTGCTCTCGGAGCTCTCGCACCCCAACCTGCCGAAGTACATCGAGCACTTCGAAGAAGACGGCGCGCTCTACCTCGTGATGGAGAAGGTGGAGGGTCAGACGCTCGGTCAGCTCAAGCGCAGCGCGGGCTCACTCGGCGCGCCCGAGCTCTATCGCTTCTTGAGCGACGCCGCCGAGATCCTCGGCTACCTGCACGGCCGAGCGCCGGCGGTGATCCACCGCGACATCAAGCCGCACAACGTGATCCGGCGACCGGACGGCTCGTTCGCGCTGGTGGACTTCGGCTCGGTTCGCGATCGCCTGCGCTCCGAAGGCGGGAGCACGGTGGTCGGCACGTTCGGCTACATGGCGCCGGAGCAGTTTCAGGGCCGCGCGCTGCCCGCGTCCGACGTCTACGGCGTGGGCGCGACGGTGATCGCCTGCCTGACCGGCGAAGAGCCCGAAAATCTGCCGCACAAGGGGCTCGCGATCGACGTGAGGAAGGCGCTCGGTGCGCACCGCGACCCGGCATTCACCGGCTTGCTCGAGCGGCTGCTCGATCCGGATCCGGACCGCCGCGCCCACGACCTCGGCCGC
>JALYWZ010000559.1 GCA_030852505.1 Myxococcota bacterium
CTCTCGCGCACGCTACGGCGCGCGGCAGGCGCCCGATCGCCGTGGTGGCCGGACACATGCATTGGCGCCTACGCGGCGGCGGTCTGCGTCGCTGGATGCTCGAGCGCGATGGCGTCGTGTTCGTCAACGCCGCATGCGTGCCGAGGATCTTCGAGGCCGAGGCTGGCACCGTGCATCACCACGTCGAGCTCCGCCTCGGTGTGGCTGGTTTCACCGCCAAAGAAGTGCTCGTCCCGAGGGCCTAACTCTCGAGCGATTTCGGCCGTTGATCGGACGTGGCCCGCGCAGAAACTCGATCGAAGGTCTCGAAAGGAGATCCCGCGCGCGCCGACGTGCGCTCGAGTGAGCCCCCGCGCTCCCGCTCGCTCTCGGTTCCCGCTCCGAGCGAGCCGCCACACTCGCTGGCACGACCGAGCCTCTCACCCGCGCCCACGCTGAGTAAGGGCGTGAACTTCCAGACGTTCCTCCGCAGCATCGAGGAAGAGTTCGGCGCCGCGGCGAAGAACGACGTGTGTATGGCGAGCAGCGGCGAGCTCGGTAAGCTGCTGCGCTACGGCGGCCTGGTGGTCTCGGGCTGGTATCCGGTCGGACTGTATTGTGAGCTGCAAGCGCTGGCGCAGCGGGTCCTACAGCACGGCTCCGAGCTCGCGCGCCGGATCGGCTACCTCAACCTGAAGCGCGACCTCTCGGGGCCGTACCGGGTGCTCGTCTTCTTCCTCACGCCGGAGGCCATCGTCTCCGGGACGCCGCGGATGATGCAGCACTACTGGCGCGGCGGAAAAGTCCGGGTGACGGAGGCGCGCGACGGGATGGCCGCAGCTCACTTCAGCGGCTGGCATGGCTTCGATCGCAATGTCTGGCTCGACGTGATCGGCGCCGCCGAGGCCGCGGTCGAGGCCGCAGGTGGAGAGAACGTGCGCACGCGCGTGGTCTCGGGCGGTCGCGACGGAGACCACGCGCTCGAGCTCGAGCTGCGCTGGACGCGGCGCTAGCCTCCGCGGCTCGCTTACTCTCGCCCACCGAGCAACGACTCGAGGCGCTGTTTACCGATGCCGAGACGCTCGGCCAGCGCCTCGATCGTGCGCTGCTCGGCAGAGTCCATGCGATCGTCCACGACCGCCACGGTCGAGGCCAGCGCCAGCGCGAGCTCTCGGTCTTCCGGCTCGCCGTAAATCCGCGAAGCGACGTCGTCCAGCCGGAGCTCGAGCCCCTGCACCGCCAGGAGCCGCTCGAACTCCGAGAGCATCGATTCCATCGCGCTGGTCCCGAGCACGCCCGCGGTGAGCGAGCGCAAGGCGCCGCGCAGGGCAATCCGCTCGCGCTCGTCGAGGTGGCCGTCGGCGGCCATCACCAGGTACATGGCCTCCGCGAAGGGGCGGATGCGCTGGTAGGCGGCCTGGGCCTCTGGAGGCGCCGAATTTCCCGACCACGAGCTCGGCAGCAGCGACGGACGACTACCGCCGCTCAACAGCTGGTTCTTCAAGCGCTCGAGGGTCTTGCTGGGAGCCGACACGTTGGACCCGGAGCCTCTCAGCGCGAGTTGGTCGGGAGGGTTTCGAGCCTGCAACGCGGCAGCTAGACCGCCGATCATTCCTAACCGTTTGTCGCTCTAGCCGAGGCTGTCCCCGCGCCCGAGCGGATCGGGCAGCGGCGTGCCGGCCGTGACGAAGCGCAGTGAGACGGAGTTGATGCAGTACCGGAGCCCGGTTGGCCGCGGCCCGTCGGGAAACACGTGGCCCTGATGCGAGTCACAGCGTGCGCAGCGCGTCTCGACGCGTCGCATGCCGTAGCTCCGGTCCTCGATCTCTTTTACGTGTGCGGGATCGAATGGAGCGAAAAAGCTCGGCCAGCCCGTGCCGCTCTCGAACTTGGTCTCGTACTTGAAGAGGGGCAGCCCACACAGCCGGCAGGCATAGACGCCCGGACTCTTTTCACCGAGCAGTCCTCCGCAGAATGGCGCCTCGGTCCCATGCTTCAACAACACGTGCGCCTCTTCCGGCGTCAGCTCGGCCTCGAGCCGGGCGCGCTCTTCGGCGCTCGGCGGGGTGAGATCGAATGAGCTCATTTGCCGTCCCCGGTATCTTTAGCTTCCACCACGCCCAGCGATTTTGGGTTTTGGCTTCGTTTTCGCTGCGCTCCGGTGCTCACGTACCCTCGTACGCTCCGCTCCGGTGCTCGCGAAAGCCTCGCCAAAACCGCAAACTTGCCGGGCGGGCGGTCCTTGAGGTTCTGGGCATGGCTCATTCGCCGAGTGTACGCCGGTTGGGCGACCGTTACTAATGCGGCTGTTCGCTCTCGAGACACGCCACGACGTCGGCGAACTGCACGCGCCCGGACTCGCTCAAGCGCATCAGGGCCTTGTGGGCCTCGAGCATGGTCTCGCGGAGCTCGCTGGTCGACGGGCAGGGTGCGTCGACGCAGTCGCTGCAGTTTTCGGCCACGCCCTGCGCGTCGCTGACGATTTCGAAGCTCTGCTCGAAGCCCATGCTGCGCAGCACGTCGTTGATGTCTTCGTTCCGCGACACGATCATGCTGCCGTTGCAGTGACAGCGTTCGGCGCGTTCGCGCATCCGTGCGAGGAGGCCCAGGTTGGTGCTGTCGAGCGCCTCGGCGTCCGACAGATCGAAGATGAGACCTCTGACCTTGCCCCGATCGAACAGCTCGTCCAAAAACCGCCGGATCGCCGGCGCGGACATGTAGTCCACCTTGCCCGAGTAGCGAAGCACATGGACGCCGTCCGACTCAGCATGAGTGACGTGGGCCTTAGCCATGACTTTCCTCCCGACGCAGGAACAAGATCGCGATGTCGTCCGTGAGAGTGGTTGCTTCTTCCAGAGCCAATGCTTCTAGCACGCTGGAGAGATCGTGTGATTTTGCGAGGATGCGCGCCAGTCCCTCGCGCCTCGCGCGGTGGCCCTCCTTCGGCGAAAGCTCGAGAATGCCGTCCGAGGCGATGAGCAACCGCCCCCCCGGGGCGAGGTTGGTTTCTCCGGAGCCAAAACCCGCGCTTCCCGGCAAGTTGAGTGGCCGGCCCGAGTTCTGAAGCTCGACGACGTCGTCGCCATTGGCAATCAACGGAAACGGAAAGGCTCCCGCGTTTCCGTAGACGAGCCGCCCCGTGGCCGAGTCGAGCACGCCGTAGAACATGGTGACGTGCTTCTCCAGGCGCTGGGCTCGCAGATCCGCGTCCAGTCGCTGGAGCAGCTCCGCCGGGCGCAGAATCGTCGGATCGTCTCGCGTCGAGAAAGCTTCGCGGTGCTTCGAGACCAGCGTGGTCAGAATTGCCGTGATGAACGCCGAGGCCGCCCCGTGCCCCGCCACGTCGGCCAGGTAGAAGGCCGAGTGTCGCTCACCGAGCGGAAAGTACTCGAGAAAGTCGCCGCTCAAGGTCTGCGACGGAAACAGCCGTCGGTAGAAACGGTGCATCCCGATCCGGAGGCCGTCTTCGGGTAAGAGCTGGAACTGCAGCTGGCGGGCGGCTTGCTCGTCGGCGCGGAGCTCGTCGAGCGCCGCCGACAGACGCTGGTTGGCCTGCTTGAGGCTCTCGCTGTACTCGCGGTTCTCGCGCAACAACGCCGCCTTTTCGAGGGCGCGATCGACGGCGTGCACCAGAAACTCGGGGTCCACGACCGGCTTGGAGATGAAGTCCCAGGCGCCGCGGCGGAGCGCCTCCACCACGTCCTGCATCGTGCCGACTCCGGACACGACGATCACGGGCGTGTCCGGGAAATCCCGAACGAGCGCGCCGAGGACATCCAGGCCATCGAGCCCGGGCATGCGCAGATCCAGGAGCACCGCGTTCGGCTGATGCTCCGCGGCGGCGAGCATTCCCGACGCGCCGTCTTCGGCTTCGAACACCTGGTAGTGGTGCCGCTCGAAGACGTGGCGAAAGGCCCGACGCCCCCAGGAGTCGTCATCGACGATCAATACAGCCGCGGACTCGCGCATTGCTCGACCCGCTAAATACGGACTCTCGACGGGCAACGTAACAGATCCTCGCACCCGGCTCGCGCGATGCTCCGTCTAAGCATGCGAAAAACCTCTCGAGCGCGATTTTCCCCGTCGAAGTTCCAAGGGCGGCGGAATGCCGGCGAGCCGCAACTCAGCGAATGCGGCGGCCGCGGCAGAGCACCCCGCCGTCGTCCGGCTCGGGCAGCGCGGTAGGCGCAGCGCTGGCGTGGCCGAGCTCCGCCGAGAAGACCGGCGAGCGCCGGGTATCGGGCGTGAGCTGCGGGGGCT
>JALYWZ010000560.1:0-3874 GCA_030852505.1 Myxococcota bacterium
CCTCCACTCGGACTGCCCGCCGTCGCGGAGCCGCCCTTGCCGGCGCCGCCGCTCGGGGTTCCGCCCGCGTCCAACCCTCCGGTCGACGAGCCACCGCTCGACTGCGCAGTCCCGCCGGTCGAGCCGCCCGTCGGTCGAGCTCCGCCAGTGGACGCGCCGCTCATCGAGGACGCGCCGCCCGTCGCGCGCGAGCCTGCGGTCGAGCCGCCGCTGCCGGTTTGCGAGGGGGTTCCGCCCGCTCCCTCGCCATCGGACGCCTCGTCGGAACAACCGACCAAGAGCGCAGGCAACGAAGCAGCGACGCCCACCAAGACGCAGAGTCGTAGATTCATGGGTCGTCGATCAATACCATCGCTCGGTGAGCGCGTCGCCCATGGACTAAACCTTCATGCCCGCGAGCTCGCCGGAGCCATCGATCGTCGGCGGGCTGCCGGCGCCCCGCGCCGCGGCAGCCATGATCGTGTTCAGGATCTTGGCGTTCGCCGCGCCGCCCGCGTCGATGAACGTTCCCTGCTTCAGGTACCCGCCGCCATTTCCCCAGATGATCATCGGCACGCCGCGGCTCGAGTGCGACGGACCGTCGGCGATGGTGTTGGTCCAGATCAGCTGCGTGTTGTTCTCGAGACCGTGGGCCTTGAAGGCGTCCAGGCCGACGAGCAGCGACTTCATGCGAATTTCGTCGATCTCGGCGTGCGCGGCTTCGGCCGTCGGATCGTTGCCGGATTGTGCGTCCGACTTCATGCGGTGGCTGAGCTGGTGAAAGGTCCAGCCGTAGTTCTTGTTCGACGGGACGTCGTACATCGTCCCATCCGTGCCGTCTCCCCACTGCAGGGTCGCGACGGCGTTGTAATTGCAGCCGAAGGCCACCGCCATGATCTGCATGTGCAGCTGGACGTACTCCTCCATCTGCGCGCCCTTGAAGGCAAAGCCACTCTTGAAGGCCTCGTACTTGTCGACCGGCAGCCCCTCCTTCGAGCACATGGCGCCGGTCGTCGTGCCACCCATCGGCATCTGGCTGCCGAGGTCGTCCATCTTCACTTCGATGTCGCGGATCGCCTGAAAGTGCTGGTCCAGCCGCAGCTTGTCCGCGCCGCTCATCGCGGAGTGGTTCATCAGGCCCTTCAGCTCTTCGCGCACCAGATCGTTCACGCTCTTGCGGCGATTGGCGAGCTCTTGCGCGGCGTTGGTGGTGGGAGTGGTGGGCGTGGTGGGCGTGGTCGTGCCGCCGCCGGAGCCTGCGAGACCCACGACCTTCGAATACAGAATGTACGGGTTCGCGTCCGCTGCGCGCACCTGGCCCGCGCCGCCACCCTTGAAAGAAATGCGTTCGGCGATGTAGCCCTTCATCCCCGAGTACAGCGCCAACGGGTCCTTTCCGAGCGCCTTGCCGATCAGCGTGTCCGCGGACGGCCCGGAGGAGAACGCGCCGTTGCCCGTCGAGCCCGGCTTGACGCCGGTCAGCGTCTGCACGCAGCCCTCGGCGTGGCCGCAACCCTGAACCCCCATCGGGTAGTTGATGCCCTTGATGAACAGCAAATTCGGCGCGTGCGGCGCGAGCACCCGGGTGGCCACTTGGCCCGCGCCCTCGAGCCCGGCCGTCGTCAACGCACCGGTCGCGCCGGGGAAGAACCGCTTCGCGACGACGCCGTTCTGAGCCACGACGAAGAACGTGAAGACCGGCGCTGCGTCCGCGGCCCACGCGGAGCGGGTGGGCATCCCCTCGAGGAACGGGAGCCCTACGGCGACGGCGCCCGCGCCGCGGAGAAACGCACGCCGGTTCACGACGCGCCGATTCAGAGCGATACCCTTGAACATCACTGGTTACCTCCGAAGCGCGTCCGGAACGCATCGCGTTTGACGAGCTCGATCATCACCTGTTTCACCGAGGCCTGTCCCTCGCTGACCGCGGCGAGATCCGCGAGCAGCGGCATGTCTGCCTCGACGATGTTGCGCTGCAGGGCGTAGCTCGCGAGCCGCTTCGAGTAGCACAGGTGAGTCTGCTCGCTCGAAGCCAGCACCTGCATCAACTCCGTGGCGTTCGCGTAGGATTTCACGCCGTCGGTGAAGTTGAAGGAGCCGCTGGCATCGATGGTCAGCATGTCCGAGCCGTTCTTTTCGGTCTCGCGATAGGCGCCCATGCCGTCGAAGTTCTCGAACGCGAAGCCCAGCGGGTTGATCATGTCGTTGTGGCAGGCCGTGCCGCAACCCTTGGTGTGTGCGTCCACGCGCATGCGGTTGGTCTCGCCCGGCTTCACGTCGGGCAGCGGCGGCAGGACGCCGGCAAACACGCCGAGCGGCGCGCACAGCACGTCGAGCGACATGGTCACACCCCGGTGAATCGGGTCCGACGAGTCGTTGTGAGCGTTCAACATCAAGAACGGCAGCTGTGTGAAGTAGCCGATGCGGCCCGGCCCGAGCTCGCGTTCCTCGAAGCCACTGCTCGGTGCCGCGGCGCCGCCGTAGAGCGGGGCCATGCGCGAGCTGACGAAGCCCTTGGTCGAGAGGAAGATCTCTCGAACCCCCTGGCCGCTCGAGAACACCCGGTCGAAGAACAGGTACGAGCTCTCCGCGAGGTCGGCGTTGATCGCCGGATCGTAGCCAGCGACGCCGACCTTGCCGAGCTCTGCGAACTTGTTGAAGCGCAGGAACTGGCCGTGGAACTTGCGCATCACGACCTTCGCGGCCGGATCCTCGAGCAGCTTTTGCGCGGCCTCCGCAGCGCCCTCGGCGGTGTCGAGCTTGCCGCTGCCCTCGGCCGCGTCGAGCAGCTTGTCGTCCGGGCCCGCGTCGCGGAGCCAGAGCGAGAGCTTGGCTGCCATCTCGTAAGAGCTGAGCGGGGCGCCGGGCGGGCTGAGCTCGGTGCGGTAGAGGAAGTTCGGCGACTGCAGCATCGCTTCCAGGACCAACCCTGCGCCCTTGGCGAACGCGCTGAGCGTTCCGGAGGCCGTCGCCGCCGAGTCGAAGAGCTTCTGATAGGCGGAGGCCTCGGTCGTCGTCAGCGGACGCCGGTAGAAGCGCCGTCCCACGGTCTTGATGAAGCCCGCGCCGTCCGTACCCGAATAGAGCTTGCCGAGCAGCGCGGCGTCCGCCGACACCTGCGCGGCCAACGCTTCGGCCGCCGCCTGGTAGTCCGACCAGGCGCGGCTATCGACATCGAGCAAGATCTCGTTGTTGTTGAAGTCCGTGGTACCCGCGACTGCGGATTGAAAGTTCTCCGCGTTCGTCGGCGGAGAAGGCAACTGCAACGCACCCTGTACGCTCTTCGACCACTGATCGTTGGTCAGGCGAACGACGCGGTAATGCGTCGGGGCGTTGTCGAACTTCAACCTTCCGGCTTGAGTCGGCGTCATGGGAGGCGCCGTGGGTGAGCCGGTGGGAGCGCCCGTGGGCGTGCCGCTCGGCTGGCTCGGGCTGCTCGGCGCGCCGGGATTGCTGGGACTGCCGGGCTTCGAGGGAGTGCCGGTGGAGCTCGGATCGGCGGTCGCCGGCTCGTCGGGGCTCGTGATCGTCCCGGTGCACCCGGCGCTCACCGAAAGTGTGAGTGCCGCCAAACAGAAGAATTTTGCGTGCATCTAGGAACGCCCTTTCGGCTGCAATCACGCCCGCGGGTTACGTCGCGCACGAAGCAGTGCATTTCGAGCACCCCAATCTGTCTTGAAATCGACGCGACACGTCGTCGTTTCGTCGATTCATTTGTCGAGTCCCGTGGAAGGAAACTGATTTAACTACTGCGTCGCAAAACTTTCTTCACTCCAAGGAGTGATTCGTAAAGAGCCATTCGCTCGCGCAGCAAACTCCCGATGATCGACGAGGTTCGGCGCTCGCTTCGGGTCGCGCGCTCGATCCGGGACAGCCCGGCTCGCGGGAACGACAC
>JALYWZ010000560.1:3884-4239 GCA_030852505.1 Myxococcota bacterium
GGTCGGGCCCCGCCGATCGGGCCGGACCGAATTTCGCGCACGACGGAAATGCCGCGACCATGCCACTGCTTGCGTGGGTCCCCCCATGCCGTTCGAAGTCATCCCTCGCCGCCGGAACGCCTCGTCACTGAAGCAGCTCGCTCGCTCTTGCGCCCCAGCGCTGCTCACTCTGGCGGCAACATTGCCCTCTGGCTGTTCGGCGGAGCCCTCGTCGTCTTCAGCCCCGGGGATGGAGACGTCGACGGGCGGCGCTACGACCACGGGCGGCGCGGCCGCTACCGGTGGCGTGCTCTCGCCAACCGGGGGAGCACCCGTGACGGGAGGCGCGCCCGCTACTGGTGGCACGTCCACCGGC
>JALYWZ010000561.1 GCA_030852505.1 Myxococcota bacterium
ACCCGCGCCTGCCGCCGCGCCGTCGGCGCCGCCCCCTGCCGACGCAGGGCTCGTGAGCGAGCTCCGCGACAAGCTGAGGCAGCAGGAGTCGGCCAAGCGCTACCACGAATACGTCAAGACGCTGATCGCGCTGGGCGACGTGGTGGGGGACCCGGCCGAGCGAGAGGAGCTCTACGCGAAGGCAGCCGACCTGTACGCGACCAAGTTCGCGAACCAGGCGGAGGCCGTGAAGGCGTACGAGAAGGTGCTCGACGTCAACCCGCACAGCGCGCAGGCCATCACTTACCTGCGTGAGATGTACGAGAAGCGGCGTGACTGGGAGAAGCTGATCCAGCTCGGCGTGCGCGAAGCAGAGACGCTGCCGTCGGGTGGCGAGCGCGCCGATCGCTTCAAGCAGATCGCGCAGCTCGCGACCGAGCGCGTGAAGAAGCCGGAGGTCTGCATTCAGCTCTGGAGCGTCGTCCTCGACAACGATCCCTACGACCTGGAAGCGCTGACCTCGCTGTCGCAGCTCTACGATCGTTCGCGCGAGTACGGAAAGCTCGCCGACGTGCTGCAGAAGTTGGCGGAGCTCACCGACGACGTGCCGCAGAAGGTCGAGCTCTTGAACAAGCTCGGCCAGGTCGCGGGCGATCGCTTGAAGGACGAGGAGCGCGCCGTCGAGGCGTACCGCATGCTGCTCGCGCTCGATCCCAACGATCGCCGCGCGCAGGAGCAGCTCAAGAAGCGCTACGTCACGCTCGGGCGTTGGGACGATCTCGAGGTCTTCTACGCCGAGAGCGGCAAGTGGGACGAGTTCATCCGCGTGCTCGAGAGCAACGAGACGCGCGCCACGGATACGGCGCAGCGCATCGGCATGCTGATGAAGATCGCCGAGCTGTGGGTGACGCAGAAGGGCAAGCTGGATCGCGCTGCCCGCGCCTACGAGAAGGTGCTGAGCCTCGACGAGAACAACCTGGCGGCCGCCGAGCGGTTGATCCCGATCTACGCCGGCGCCAACAACGCCAAGGGGCTGAGCTCGGCGATCGAGGTGCGGCTGTCGCACGTGAACGAGCCGGGCGAGCGCCTGGACTTGCTGCGCGAAGCCGCGAACCTGTACGAGACGCGGCTGAACGATCGGCAGAAGGCCTTCGAGCGGTACCTGGCCGCGTTCGAGCTCGGTGCGACCGATCCGCAGAGCCAGTCCGACGTCGAGCGCGCGGCGCAGGCGATCGGGCGATGGGAAGAGGTCGTGTCCGCGTACCGCGGGGCGATCGCGCGCGCGGAGAAGCAACGCGACACCGAGGCGGCGAACCATCTGCGTTTGCGGCTCGGCCGCGTGCTGGTGGAAGAGGTGCGCGCGCTCGACGACGCGCTCACCGAGTACCGCACGGTCTACGACAGCGAGCCCGACAACGCGACCGCGCTCGGAGCGCTCGAGCGGCTCTATCGACAAGCAGGCCGCTGGACGGAGCTGCTCGACGTCTACGCGAAGAAGCGCGAGCTCGCGACCGAGCCGTCCGAGCGACGCGCTATTTTGTTCGAGATCGCGCGTCTGCAAGAGGAGCAAGCGGGCGACCCGAAGCAGGCGATCGACACCTACGTCGCGATGCTCGACGAGGCCCCCGACGACGTGCAGGCGCTGTCCGCACTCGACAGGCTGTACCGAGGCACCGAGAGCTGGGAGCAATACGCCGAGGTGCTGCGGCGTCGCATCGAGCTCGAGACCGAGGTCGTGACGCTCGTCGACCTGAAGTACCGCCTGGCCGAGACGCAGCAGCAGAAGCTGTCGGACGAGCTGTCCGCGCTCGAGAATTTCCGGGAAATCCTGTTCCTCGATCCCGATCATCCGGGGTCGCGCGGCGCCCTCGAGGGGCTGCTCAAGAACAAGAAGCTGCGCGGTGAGGCCGCCGCGATCCTGGAAGGGATCTACGAGGCCCGCGGCGACTGGGAAAAGCTCATCAACGTGCTGGAGATCCTGGCAGCGGCGACGCAAGAGCGCGACCGCCGGGTCCAGCTCTTGCGCAAGATGGCCGCCACGGCGTCGACGCAGCTCGGCGCGCTGGACCGCGCGGTCGAGGCGCAGGCGCGCGCGCTCAAGGAAGATCCGTCGATCGTCGAGTCTCGTGACGAGCTCGAGGAGCTCGCGGCGCGCTCCGGCGCGTGGGAAGCGCTGATCCGGATCTACGACGAGGTCGCGCAGGGCGTGAGGGATCCGGAGCTTGCGCGCCAGTACTGGCTCAGGCTCGCGGCGATCGAAGAGCGGCGCGGCATGGTGCAGGAGGCCGCGAAGAGTTACGAGCGGCTGCTGGCCGCGAACCCCTCGGACGACGAGGCGCTGGCGGCGCTCGACGCGCTGTACCGCCGCACGGGTCATTGGGAAGAGCTGATCTCGGTGTTCCGGCGTCGCATCGAGCTCACGATGGACGCGGGCGAGCGCGAAGCGTTGTACGCCCAGATGGCCAGCACCTACGACGAGAAGCTCGGCAAGCCGGACGAGGCGATTGCCGCCTACCGCGAGGTGTTGGCGCTCGATCCGACCAGCCAGCTCGCGTTGTCGGCGCTGGATGCGCTGCTCACCCGGCTGGAGATGTGGGAGGAGCTGGCGGAGAACCTCGAGACGCAGCTGAACCTCGCCGATACGGACGAGGGGCAGCTGTCGTTGATGCTGCGTCTCGCCGCGCTGCGTGAACGCGAGATGCGGCAGGTGGACGTGGCGATCGAGGGCTACCGCCAGGTGATCGAGCGCGATCCGGAGAATGAGCAAGCACTGTCGGCGCTCGAGCGCCTGGGGCAAGAGCCGGCCTACTCGCTCGCGATCGCCGAGATCCTCGAGCCGCTGTACCGCGGCAAGAGCGACTACCAGCGCTTGATCAACGTCTACGAGGTCCAGGTCTCTCGCGCCGACGACGCGAACCGCAAGGTCGAGCTCCTGCACCAGATCGCGAGCCTCTACGAAGA
This sequence comes from Myxococcota bacterium, assembly GCA_030852505.1. Lineage (GTDB taxonomy): Bacteria > Myxococcota_A > Polyangia > Polyangiales > Polyangiaceae > PMG-095. The sequence continues at coordinate 2,941 of JALYWZ010000561.1, forward strand.
CTCGGCGGGTAACGTCAACGCCGCGTTCGACACGATGGCACGCGCGCTGTCCGTGGATCCGGCGAGCGAGGCGACGCAGCGCGAGATCGACAGGCTCGCCCGCGTGACCGGTCGCTTCCAGGACCTGGCCCACTCTTTCGAGCAGCTCGCCGCGGATCAGCGCGATCCCGAGGTTGCGAGCATCCTGTACGCGTCCGCTGCGCGCGTCTTCGAGAACGACGTCGGCAGCCCCGATCGCGCGATCGAGCTGTATCGCAAGGTGCTGTCGATCGATCCGACCAACCTTTCGGCAGCCGAGGCGCTGGAGACCCTGTTCCAGGCAGCCGAGCGCTACGCGGACATGTCGCTGATCCTGCAGCGCAAGGCCGAGATCCTCGATCACACGGACCAGAAGAAGGACGCGCTGTTCCGCGCGGCCATGCTGGAAGAGGAAGTGCTCGGGCGGCAGGAAGAGGCGATCGCCGTCTACATCAAGATCCTCGACATCGACCCGGAGGATCTGCGCAGCGTGGACGCGCTGGTGCGCCTGTACCTCGGGCTCGCGCGCTGGCAGGAGCTCTTGGTCGTCTACTCGCGCAAGGCCGACCTCGTCCTCGATCCCGAGGAGAAGAAGCTGATCCTGTACCAGGTGGGTGCGGTCTACGAGCGCGAGCTGCGAGACGTCTCGCGCGCGACCGACACGTACCAGAAGGTGCTGGAGCTCGATCCGGACGATCTGGCGGCGCTCGGCCGCCTCGACGTCCTGTATCAGGCGTCGGGCAACTGGCGCGAGCTCTTGAGCGTGCTCCAGCACGAGGCCGAGCTCACGCAGGATCCGAGCGAGGCGGTCAGTTATCAGTACCGCATCGCCGAGCTCTACGAGAAACACCTCGGCGACGTGGACCGCGCGGTCGAGCTCTACCGCGAGATCCTGAACCTGCAGCCGGACCACGGCCCGACGCTGGCCGCGCTCGAAGGCATCAAGAACGGCGATCACGGCCCGCTCGCGGCGGCCTCCGTGCTCGAGCCCGTCTACGAGTCGATGGGCGAGTGGCAGAAGCTCATCAGCGTGCTCGAGGTGCAGGTCCGCTTCGTCGACGACCCGTACCAGCAGGTGGAGCTGCTCCACCGCATCGCGCGCCTGTGCGAGGAGAACCTCGGAGACCACGCGCGCGCGTTCGAGACCTACGCGCGAGCCGTCGAAGTCGACAGCCAGAACGAGGAGACGCTGGGCGCGCTCGAGCGGCTCGGCATGCTGATCGATCGCTGGCCGGCCGTCGCCAAGCTCTACGACCGCGAGCTCGACAAGCTCGAGGGCA
>JALYWZ010000094.1 GCA_030852505.1 Myxococcota bacterium
CGCCGATCCCGCTCGACTTGGGGCCCACCACGCCGGCGACGAGCGCCGCGGCCGCAGCTGCGTCGGCCGCGTTGCCCCCGCGCTTCAGCGTGTCCATCGCGGCCTGCGTCGCGAGTGGGTGCTCGGTCGACGCCGCTTCGCGCTTGCCCGAGGCTTCGGCCTCGGCCTTGCCGCCGGGAGCGAGCGCGAACAGCCCGACACCGAGCCAGATCCCGAGCCAGACCGCGGGCGAGCGCAACACACGGAACATCCCGGCGTTCTGCTGCCGGGGCGCGCGGGAGGCAAGGGCTCGAGCGGGGCGTCGCACGATTCCGGGTCGAGCGCGCAGGATGGCGCGCCAGCTTCACGTGTTACACTCGGGCCCGTGCGCATTCTGTTCGTGATGGATCCGGTCGATCGGTTGGCGTGGGACAAGGACACGAGCTTCGCGTTCATGCGCGCCGCTGCGCGGAACGGCCACGAGGTGTTCCACACCGAGCTGCATCTCGTGCAGAACCGCGGTCGCGTGCTGTCCGCCGTGTGCCGGCCCTTGACCGTGCACCCGGGCTCGCCGTGGCTCGTGTCGGGCGCTCCGCTGTCGCTCGAGATCGAGAGCCTCGACGCGGTGCTGATCCGCAAAGATCCGCCGTTCGACGTCGCCTACCTGCGCGTCACCCAGCAGCTCGATTTCGTGAAGCACCGGGTGGTCGTGATGAACGACCCGCAGGGCCTGCGCGACGCGAACGAGAAGATGTTCGCCTTCCATTTCTCGGAGTTCATGCCGCGCTCGCTGGTGAGCTCGAACCCCAAGGCCCTGCTCGACTTCATGGAAGAGGTCGGCGGAAAGGCCGTGTTGAAACCGCTGGATGGCGCGGGAGGCAGCGGGGTCGTGGTGCTGAACCAGGGCGACCCCAACTGCCGCTCGCTGGTCGATGTCTGGACCGAGGAAGGCAAGCGACTCGCGCTCGTGCAGGAGTATCAGCCCGGGATCCGCATCGGCGACAAGCGCGTGCTCTTGCTCGACGGCAAGCCGCTCGGCGCGATCTTGCGCGTGCCGCGCGCGGACGACGTGCGCGCCAACATCCACGCCGGCGGCAACGTCGTGCCCACGGAGCTCTCCGCCAAGGAGCTCGAGCTGGTCGCGGCGGTGGGCCCCAAGCTGCGCGCGCACGGGCTCTGGTTCGTGGGCCTCGACCTGATCGGCGAGAAGCTGATCGAGGTCAACGTCACGAGCCCGACCGGCATCCAGGAGCTGTCGCGCTTTTCGGGCCGCTCGGTGGAAGACGACGTGATCGCGTGGATCGCCGAGCGCCGCCGGCAGTTGCCCGCGGCGTAATCAGCCCGTGGCCGCGTCCGCGTCCGCGTCGTCTGGCGAAGAAGGGACCGCGTGCAAGGCCTTGCCGCCCACATCCAGACGCTGGCGCGGCAGGTAGCGGCCGTCGTCGAGCGTCGCGAGCCACTTCACGAGCCCCTCGCGGACGAAAGCGCGGAGCTCGAACAGCTCCCCCGCGCTGCGCGCCGAAACGAGCACGCGCACCTCGATCGTGCGATCCTTGAAGTCGGTGATGTGCACCACGTTGGTGCGGCCATCCCAGCGCTTGTCCAGGGCGACCAGCCGCGCGAGCTCCTTGCGCAGCTCGTCGACGGGCAGCCGGTAATCGGTCTGCATCATCACCGTGCCGTGTAGGCCGGTCGGGACCTTGGTCCAGTTCTGGAACGGTTGCTCGAAGAAGCGGCTGACCGGTACGACCATCCGGCGCTCGTCCCAGATCTTGATCACCACGTAGGTGAGCGTGATCTCCTCGATCACTCCCCACTCACCCTCCAGGATGACCTGGTCCCCGATGCGGATCGGCTGGGTGAAGGACAGCTGGATGCCAGCTACGACCGAACCGAGCGTGCGCTGCGCAGCGACGCCGAGCACGATGCCGGCCAGCCCCGCAGACGCCAAGAGCGACACGCCGATGCTGCGCACCACCTCGAACTGCATCAGCATCACGGCGCCGCCGCAGATCGCGAGCAACACGCTGATCACCCGCCGCAGCACGCGCACGCGCGTCTGCACGCCGCGCAGGTTGTCGGGAACGTGCGTGGAACGCTCGGCGTCCGCAATCGCCCGGCGTTCGACGGCGTTCGACACCACACCGACCACGCGGATCGCGATCCAGGAGATGGCCACCACCCCGAGCGAAGCGCTGATCCTGAAGAATACGTCCCCGTAAAACTCCGGCAGCGCGAGCAGCTGCGCGAGCGGCAAGAACACGAGCACGCTCAGCAGAAGCCTGCTCGGGCCGCGCAGCTCGCGCAGCAGCTCCTCGTCCCACACCAAGCGCGTGCGCGCCGCGAGCCGCGAGCCCACCGCGTAGCCGATGAACACGAGGAACTGCGCGAGCGCCAGCGCGAGCGCGATGGCCACGCCGAGCCCGATCCATTGCCAATGCGCGAGCCCCAACGCTTCGCGGCGGAGCTCCTTCGGCATCCGAGCCTCCAGCGCGCTCGGGCCGCGCGCCTGATAGAGCTCGGGCACGCGCGCCAGCGTCCCCGCGGAGACGACCCAGCGCCGCGGTGTGCTCTTCGAGCGGCTGAGCAGGATGGACACATTCTTGCCGTGCAGCTCGATCTCCCCGATCCGCTCGGTATCCAGGCCGTCGGCCTTGTTGCCGTCGGGCTCGTCCGAGACCGCATCCAGGTCCACGTCGAGCGCGCGCGAGAGCAGGTAATCGAGGCGCTCTGCCTGCTCGAAGGCCGCGTCCAGCCGGGCGCTCCCGGCGTTCTTGGGCACGTTCAACGCGCGCGCCGCCAGCTCACGATCGCCGCGCCTGACCGCGCCGTTCAGGGTGGAGAGCGTTCGCCGCGGCGTTCCGAGCTCTTCGTCCTCGGGGGTTGGAGCCTCCTGTGCTCGTGCTCGCGTCGCCCAGCCGAGCACCAGCACCAGGGCGAGCAGCAGCAGCAGCGCGAACGAACGGTGGCGCATCGCATCAAGCCGATTCAGGGCCTTGGGCATGCCAAGGATACTAACGCCGCTTCCCCTGGAGCCCCGCCCCGACACGGAGCTGCGTCGCCCGAAACTTGGCCGACTCGATCGCACTCGGCTAGGCGTGTCTAATGGCCCGATGTTGCGAGGTCTGCGCGGCTCTCGGTGCGGCTGAACCGGTCGGAAGCTCGGGGCGACCCAAGCTGAGGCGCGTTCTCATCGAGGATCGAATCGTGGCATTGTGCGACGCGCACGCCGACGCTGTCTCGGAAGACGGCGTCACCACGTTGTCGGCGCTGCGTGGGCTCTTCCCCGAGCCCCTCGGCAGAAGATCCCTGGTTTCGCGGCGTTCCCCGCTGGACCGCCGCGTCTTTCCGGTCCGACCCGAGGGACGGCGGTGCAGCTTCGGCCGCCGCGCCGGCGATCGAGAGTGATCGACCCTTCCAATTGACTGCGGGGCTCGCGATCGACCGCTGAGGCTGTTCGAGCCGCTCCCTCACGGGGCTCGACAGGGATAGCCTGCATGTCGTCCCAGAATGGTTGCGGGGTGCGCGAGCCGAGTCGAGACGGCTTCGCTTCGATTTGATGGTTCGGGGGTGGCGAATCTCCAAAGGCCGCACTAGGCATTGCGCGTGAAACTGCGACCGCCGAACGGGCACATCTTTCGCTTCGACCGTCGCCTGCGATTCGCTCGCTGAATTCAGCTTCGCTGGATCCGATCGGGAGCTCGGACCCCTCGAAGTTTCACATCGATTTCATACAGACCGCGCGGCCGCCGCGTGGTCGAAGACTCAGGACCATGCGTTACGTCATCATCATCGTGGGTACGATCGCCGTGATCGCGGTGCTCGCCGGCATCAAGGCCAAGCAGATCGGCACTCTGATCGGCTTCGGCGAGAAGATGCAGGCGATGGGCCCGCCACCCGAGGTGGTGAGCACCGTCAAGGCCCAGCGCCAGAGCTGGGAAGGCACGCTCGAGGCGGTCGGAACGGTCACCTCCTCGAGAGGCGTCGATCTCAGCAACGATGCGCCGGGCGTGATCTCGAAGATCCGCTTCGAGTCCGGCCAGGTCGTGAAGAAGGGCCAGGTCCTGGTCGAGCTCGACAGCAGCGTCGAACGCGCGCAGCTCGCCTCGATCCGCGCCCGGCACAAGTTCGCCGAGACCTCGGCGTCGCGTTCGCGCGCCCTGGTGGAGGCGGGGGCGGCGACGCAGGCGCAGCTCGACACCGACGAGTCCACGCTGAACAGCCTGGGCGCCGACGCCAAGGCGCTCGCCGCCCAGATCGACCGCAAGATCGTGCGGGCGCCGTTCTCGGGCCGGCTCGGCATCCGCGCCGTGAACCTCGGGCAATACCTGGCGCCCGGCACGCGGATCACCGTGCTCGAGACCACGGAGTCCGAGTACGTGGACTTCACCTTGCCGCAGCGCGACCTGCCCGTCCTCAAGAACGGCATGCAGGTGCGCGTGTCGCGCGAGGGCTCGACCGAGCAGATCGCGGTCGGCACGGTCGACGCGATCGCGCCCTCGGTCGATCCGGTGACTCGCAACGTGAAGGTGCGCGCCCTGCTCGAGAACACCGAGGGCAAGGTGCGGTCCGGCATGTTCGTGGGCGTGAAGGTGGTGCTACCCGAGAAGAGCGACGTGGTCGCGGTCCCGGTGACGGCGGTGGTGCACGCGGCCTACGGCGACTCCGTGTTCGTGGTGGAGCCGAAGAAGGACGCCGCGGGCAAGCCGCAGAACGGCCACGACGGCAAGCCGGCCTTCGTGGCGCGGCAGCAGTTCGTGCGCCTCGGCGAGATGCGCGGTGACTTCGTGGCGATCGCGGAGGGCGTGAAGGACGGTCAGGAGATCGTTACGGCCGGCGCCTTCAAGCTCCGCAACGGGGCAGCGATCGCGATCAAGAGCGACAACGCGCAAAAGCCGAGCCTATCGCCCACGCCCGAGAACAAGTGAGCGCCTAGCTCTTCGCGGCAGTTATCCATGAAATTCACGGATCTCTTCATCCGACGGCCGGTCCTCGCGATCGTCGTCAACTTGGTGATCATCATCGCCGGCTTGCAGGCGATTCGGACGCTGAACGTACGGCAGTATCCGAAGCTCGAGAGCGCGACGGTCACCGTGCGGACGGCGTACGTCGGAGCCAGCGCCGAGCTCGTGCGCGGCTTCATCACCACGCCGCTCGAGCGCTCGATCGCGGCAGCCGACGGCATCGATTTCATCGAGTCGCAGAGCGTCCAGGGTCTGTCGACCATCAACGTGCGGCTGAAGTTGAACTTCCCCGCCGCTGGCGCGCTCGCCGACATCAGCACCCGCGTGAACCAGGTCCGCGCGGATCTGCCGCCCGAGGCCGAGGTCCCGGCGATCAGCATCGAGCCGTCGGACTCGATGATCGCGGCGATGTACCTGAGCTTCGGCTCGGACATCCTCGAGGACAACCAGGTCACCGATTACCTGATTCGCATCGTGCAGCCGCGCTTGTCGGCGATCGAAGGCGTGCAGCGCGCCGAGATCCTGGGCGGGCGCACCTTCGCGCTCAGGGCCTGGCTCAAGCCCGAGCGCATGGCCGCGCTCAAGGTCAGCCCGGCCGAGGTGAGCAAGGCGCTCAGGGACAACAACTACCTGTCCGCCGTGGGCCAGACCAAGGGGCAGCTGATCCAGCTGAACCTCACGGCCACCACCGACCTCAGCAACGTCGAGCAGTTCAAGAAGCTCGTGATCCGCGAGAAGGACGGCGCGCTGATCCGGCTCGAAGACGTGGCCGACGTCGTGATGGGGGCCGACACCTACGACCAGGACGTGCGGCTTTCCGGCCGCAACGAGGTGTTCATGGGCGTGTGGGTGCTGCCCAACGCCAACTCCCTGGACGTGATCGGCAGGGTCCGCGACTCGATCGCCACGCTCAAGACCGAGCTGCCCACGGGCATGCGCGCGACCGTCGCGTTCGACTCGACCCGGTACATCAACGACGCCGTCGATGAGGTCACGACCACGCTGATGGAGACCATCTTCATCGTGATGTGCGTGATCTTCCTGTTCCTCGGATCGGTGCGCACGGTGCTGGTGCCGATCGTCTCGATCCCCGTGTCGCTGATCGGCGCCGTGTTCTTGATGCAGGTCTTCGGCTTCACGCTGAACCTGTTGACTCTGCTCGCGGTAGTGCTCGCCGTCGGTCTGGTGGTCGACGACGCGATCGTCGTGGTCGAAAACGTCGAGCGCAACATCCGCGAGGGCAAATCGCCGATGGAAGCCGCGCTCACCAGCGGGCGCGAGCTGGTGGGGCCGATCATCGCCATGACCATCACGCTGGCGGCGGTCTACGCGCCGGTCGGCTTCCAGGGCGGCATCACCGGCTCGCTGTTCCGCGAGTTCGCGTTCACGCTGGCGGGCGCGGTGTTCATCTCGGGCTGCGTCGCGCTGACGCTGTCGCCGATGATGTCGTCTCGGCTGCTCAAGGCCCAGCACAAGCCGAACTTCTTCGTGCGCGGCATCGATCGCACCTTCGAGGCGGTGCGCTCGACCTACGAGCGCATGCTGAACTTCACGCTGCGCACGCGCGGCGCCGTCTACGCCGCCTGGATCCTGCTCACGCTCGCCTGCGTGCCGATGTACATGTTCTCGGGCAAGGAGCTGGCTCCGAACGAGGACCAGGGCGTGGTCTTCGGCGCGATCGACGTGCCGCCGAACGCGACGCTCGAGCAGCTCGTCCCCTACACGAAGCAGGTCAACGACGCGTTCTCGTCGGTGCCGGAGTTCTACCAGAGCTTCCAGATCACCTTCCCCGGCCAGGGCTTCGGCGGCGCGCTGATGAAGCCGTGGGCCGAGCGCACGCGCAGCATCTTCCCGATCCAGGAAGAGCTCTACGGTAAAACCTCGCAGATCGCCGGCATCCGTGCGCCCGTGTTCTTGCCTGCCGCGCTCCCGAGCGCTGGCTTCTTCCCGGTCGAGGTCGTGATCGCCTCTACCGCGGATCACGAGGAAATCCTCGGCTTCGCCCAGCAGCTCGTGGAAGAAGCTGCCAAGAGCGGCCAGTTCGCGTTCCCGCCGATCGTCGACGTCAAGATCGACCAGCAGAAGAGCGAGATCGTGCTCGATCGCGACAAGGTCGCCTCGATGGGCCTCAGCATGCAATCGGTGGGCGCCGACCTGTCGTCGATGTTGAGCGGCAACTACGTGAACCGCTTCAGCCTCGACGGTCGCAGCTACAAGGTCATCCCGCAGATCGAGCGCGTCGCCCGGCTCACGCCCGACCAGCTCCAGGACATCCAGATCACGGGTCCTGGCGGGAACCTGATCCCGCTGAGCTCGATCGCGACCATTCGCAACACGATCGAGCCCCGCTCGCTGTCGCGCTTCCAGCAGCTGAACTCGGTCAAGATCTCGGGCGTCGCACCGCAATCCGTGGATCAGGGCCTCAAGGTGCTCGAAGACACGGCCAAGAAGATCCTGCCCGCCGGCTACCGCCTGGACTACACCGGCGAATCGCGGCAGCTCCGCCAGGAAGGCAACAAGTTCCTGCCCGCGCTCGGCCTGGCGATCGTGCTGATCTTCCTGGCGCTCGCCGCGCAGTTCAACTCGTTCCGCGATCCGTTCGTGGTGCTCGCCGGCTCGGTGCCGCTCGCGCTGTTCGGCGCGATGATCTTCACGTTCCTGAAGTTCAACGCCTTTCCCGGCGTCAGCTTCCCGATGACCGAAGGCTGGACGACGACCCTGAACATTTATTCGCAGGTCGGCCTGGTCACGCTGGTCGGTCTGATCGCCAAGAACGGCATCCTGATCGTCGAGTTCGCGAACGCCGAGCAGCTCCGCGGCGCGAGCAAGATCGACGCCGTTCGCGCAGCCGCCCTCACTCGCCTACGCCCGATCCTGATGACCACGACCGCCACGGTCGTCGGCCATTTCCCGCTGACCCTCGTCAGCGGCCCCGGCGCCGTCGCCCGCAACTCGATCGGCATCGTGCTGGTCGGCGGCATGACAATCGGCACCTTCTTCACGCTGCTCGTGGTCCCCTCGATCTACGTCCTCATCGCCCAAGACCACTCGAAGCAACGCGCAGAATCCGCCGAACCCCCTCCCTCCGGAGACGGCGTCCTAGTAGACGGCCTCGCCACCTAACCCCGACGGCCCTGGCGGCTTTTGTCGCCAAGGCGCCCAGAGCCGCCAAGGATCGCCAAGTTTTTGGGGGTCGCGCTGCATGCCTTTGTCGGCATTGAAAAGGCTCAGTTGGTTTTCGCCGCAAAGTCGCAAAGGACCGCAACGACTCGCAAGGTTTTCTGGGGCGCACTTGCCGTCGCGACACTCGTGGCATCTGCGCGACCCGACTGTTCCACGCGCTACGCCGACGCAGCCTGCTCCCCACAAAATCCTTGGCGACTTCTTGGCGGCTCGTGGCGCCTTGACGACAGAAGCCGTCAGAGCTTCTCCCCCGACGGGATGAGACGCGCAGTGCTCCCCCACAAGAAATCCTTGGCGACTCTTGGCGACTCTTGGCGCCGTGGCGACAGAAGCCGTTAGTGGGGGGGGGCTGGGACGTCTTGTTCGGTGCGTTCGGTGCCGACGTTGTCGGTGGGGGGTTGGTTCACGGAGTCGATGAGGAAGTCGGCGACGCGGGTCCACAGCTCTTCGAACTGGGCGCGGTCGAAGCCGGCGTAGCTGGGTAGCCAATCGCCGGAGAATCCGGAGTCGTCTTCGAACCCGAACTGTCCGACGAGGTCCAGGTGATCACCGGACACGGCGTGGATGACTTCTCCCCAGACTTGGGAGTTGGTCGGAACCATGCCGTCGTTGTCGCCGGGCTCGGGGAGCGCGCCGTAGGCCGAGAGTAAGCGCTCGCGCTGCGGTGGGGCGGGAGGCGGGACGAACTGGTTCTCGCCGCGCGCGATCAGGGCGTGGAGCAGCGAATAGATGGGATAAACGATCTGCGGGTAGAGATCGCGGATGCTGCGCAGGAAGCGCCGGAAGGTGGCGCCGGGGGAACGCGCTACCACCGAGCCGTAGCGGAGCTCGGGATCGGCGGTGCAGGCGTTGAGCAGATCGCAGCCTGCGGGCGTGAGCTGGAACAGCAGCGACTGATCGGTCGATACTGCCTCGAGGAAGGCGATCAACTCGGCGCGGCGCTCGTCGGTCAAGTTGTTCAGGAGTTTCTCGTAGACTTCGTCGAACGTGCTGCGATGCTTGCGGAACGGATCGCGTAAGCGCACCACCCAGTACCAGAGCCTGAGGGCGATGCTGAGCGGCAGGCGGCCGCGGCGCAACACCCAGATCCAGTACAGCGAAAGCAGCCGCAAGACCGGCTTGCCGAAGGTGCCGCTGAACCAGGTCGCTAGCGGCGTCCCGAAATGCGGGCAACACACACTGACCAGTGTCTTGACGCGCGCATAGTCGAAGCCTTCGACGTCGGTCGGCAACGAAGCGGTCGGCGCGATCGCGAGCCGCGCGTCGAGGCCGCCCGTGGAGTGGCCAATCACGTGAATTGGACCCGTGCCGAGCGCCGCGACGCGCGCCAGCGTCTCGAGGACGCGCGCCGCGCGCACGCGGATCGAGGCGGTCGGGAGCGTCGTGACTTCGGTGACGGCGACGGGTACGCCGCGAGCCGCGAAGCGGCGCTCGAGGGCGGCAGCCACGCCGTTGAAGTAGGTGAGGTCGCCGAGGCGGCCGAAGCCGAAAAACCCGGGAACCAGTACGATCTGGTGCGCGGCTTCGCTCGAGTCGGCCGCCAAGACGCCTCTCACATGCGTTCGGGAGCGGCCATGCCGAGCAGGCCGAGGCCGAGCGACAGCGAACGCCGCGTCTGGTCGCAGAGCGAGAGCCGGCTGTCGCGTTGCTCGTCGCTGTCGGCGCGCAGCACGGGGCATGCCTCGTAGAACGCCGTGAACTTGGAGGCGAGCTCGTACAGGTAGGTGCACAAGCGGTGCGGGTGCAGCCCGGCCGCGGCGGCCTCGGCCGCTGAAGCCAGGTCGAACAGCTCGAGCACGAGCGCACGCTCGGCTGGCTCGGCGACCAGCACGCGCGGCGCTCCGAGCTCGATGCCCGACTCCTCGGCTTTCCTCAGAATCGAGCAGATGCGTGCGTGCGCGTATTGCAGGTATGGCCCGGTATTGCCCTCGAAGCTCAACATGCGCGCCCAATCGAACACGTAGTCTTTGACGCGCTCACTCGAGAGATCCGCATACTTGATGGCGCCAATGCCGACCTCCCGCGCCACCTTCTTGCGCTCGGCCTCCGGCAGCTCCGGGTTCTTCGTGAGAATGGCCTGGTCCGCGCGCTCGATGGCTTCGTCGAGCAGCGCGCCGAGCTTGACGCTCTCGCCGCTGCGCGTGCGAAACATCTTGCGGTTGGCGTCGAGGATCGAGCCGAACGCAACGTGCTCGGGACGCGCCGCTCCGAGCCAGCCGGCCTTCTCTGCCGTGGCGAACACCATCGCGAAGTGTTGCTGCTGCGGAGCTCCCACCACGTACAGCACTCGCGTCGCTTCGAGCTCGCGGACACGATAACGGAGCGCGGCCAGATCCGTCGCGGCGTACCCGAAGCCGCCGTCCTGCTTGCGCACGATCAGCGGCACGAGCTCGCCCTCACGCCCCTTGAACTCGGGAAGGAACAC
>JALYWZ010000562.1 GCA_030852505.1 Myxococcota bacterium
GCGCCGGCTCGACCGGCGGCAAGGCGACCGGTGGCAAGCCCGCCTGCGACTCCGAGCCCGAGCTTTGCGACGGCGTAGACAACGACTGCGACGGCGAGCTCGACGAAGGCGCCTGCGAAAAGGGCTGCCGCGGCTTCACCTTCGAGGGTGGTCGATACATGTTCTGCGACGGCCGGCGCAGCGAGACCCAGGCTCACGAGAGTTGCCGCGACGAGGGTATGCGCCTTTCCTGGATCGAGTCCGCGGAGGAGAACGCGGCGCTGGTCGAAACGATCGCCGAGCTCATGAGCGTAGATCCCGAGTCCGACGGCGGAAGAGACCAGGCGCAGGTCCGGATCGGCGGCAGTGATGCAGAGGAGGAGGGCGTCTGGCGCTGGGAAGAGCCCGGCGACGGTCTCGCCTTCTGGGAGCACCTGTCCGGCGGCAAGGTCTGGGAGGGCGCGGCGGTCGACGGCTTCTTCGTGAACTGGGCCAGCGAGCGTCCGAACGGCAGGGGCGACGCGGACGAAGACTGCGTCGTGCTCAATATCCAGAGCGGCGACGACGGCGATGCCGGACAGTGGAACGACGTCTTCTGCGACGACGAGTATCCGTTCGTTTGTGAGCAGTGACGGCGGCGCTCCGTCTTTCCCAATCAGTGACGGCGAGGCGCGGCTGCTGCCCTCGAAGGGACGCGCTCGGTTGCCCAGGGTGCGCCGCGGCGGGTTGCGCGCTCTTTCCCTCGAGCGCACCCAAACCCGATTCGCCTCAACTGACGGCTGGGCGAACGGTGCCGGCGCTGTCCTTTCGCATTCCGAAGACCAGCACGCCGAGGCCGAGGGTTCCGAGCGCGAGCGGGAGCGCGAACACCCAGGGCCAGCGGTAGCCGCCGCCGGGCAAGGCGTTCGCCTCGAGCAGCAGGCCGCACGAGAGCTGGCCGAGCAAGCTGCCGGCTCCGTTGGCCGTGGCCGAGAGCAGCGCTTGCGAGCTGGCGCGCGCGTCGGCGGGGGCCAGGCGATCGACGGCGACCTGGCTCGCGATCTGGCCGAAGACGACGGTCACGCCGTGCAGGGTCTGCATGCCGATCACGAACGACGCGGGACCGCCGAGCGCATAGGCGGCGTAGCGCAGCGGCCACGCGAGCATGCCGAGCGTGAGCACGCGGCGCATGCCGAGGCGCGCGACGGCCGCGCCGAGCAACGGGAACAGGCCGACTTCGAGGAACTGCGCCACGGACGAGGCGCGGCTGGTGGCGGCGAGGTCGAGGCCGAGGCCGCTGACGCGGTCGCTGTAAAACAGCGGGTTCAACACGAAATGGAACTGCGTGCAGACGGCGCCGATCGCGGCGGCGGTCAGCACGGCGCGGAATTCGCGATTTTTGAGCAGGCGTGCGGCGTCGAGGAAGGCGAAGACGCGGGTGGGGGAGCGCGCGGGCGGGGTGTGCGGCAGCGTCAGCGCGTAAACGGCGCTGACGAGCGCGAGCGCCGCGCCGAACTGGAGCAGGCCGCGTGTGCGCTCGATTTGCTCGGTGACACCGGCGAAGCGCTCGAAGTACGCGGAGCCGAGCCACAACACGGCGATCCAGCCGAGCGTGCCGAACACGCGCGTGCGCCCGATGCCGTGCGGGTCGTCGCGCAGGTGATGGAAGGCGATCGTGAAGTCGAGCACGCTGTTCGGCGCCGTGGCGAGGCCCACGAGCAGCACCGAGACCAGCACCTCGGGAAAGGTCTGGGCTTGCGACAAGAGCAGCAGCGCCGCGGCGCGCGCCACGTTGACCATCGCCACGGCGCGCTCGGCTGCCAGCAAGCGGTCCGCGACGCCCGCCACGATCAGCGGCGCGATCAGCGTGGCGAGCGGCAGCATCGCGAACACGAGCCCGACCTCGCGCGGCGCAAGGCCGAGCGTCTTGGTCAGGTGCACCGACAGCAGCGGGAAGTAGGCAGCCGTGACCCCGATGTCCAAGAAGAACATCAGCGACAGTCGAGGTCGGAGCCAGCGCGGCGCCATGCGCGCGCAGCGATAGCACGCGCTCAGCGCGCCAACTTGCTCTTCAAGACGTCGTAGAGCTTCTGGTTCAGCTTCGCTGGATCCGGCAGCGCGCCCTCGCCCACGAACAGGCCGAACGAGAGCTCGTGGTAGTCGTGGTAGGTGAAGTGAACCTGGCGCTCGTTCAGCAGATCGAGCATGTCGCCGACCCAGCGCTCGCCGCCGCGATCGTCTTCGAAAGAGCTCAAGATCGTGCCGAATTCCCCGAGGAACAGCGGTACACCCTGGCGCTTGCCCCAGCTCACGTAGGCGTCGAGCTCTTGCGCGAGGAAGGCCTTGTCCCGATTCTGAACCGGGACCTGTGCGCGACTGAAGTCGAGGCGGATCTGGCAGCTGGCATTGGCGGGCACTCGCTCGCCGCGCATCCAGCCGCTCAGCCGGTAGGTTTGCCCCTGAACGGGACGGAAGCGCAGGAAATCCGCACCCAGGTTGGCGTCGTCACTCGTCTGGGTGACGCTGAGCGCGCTGTCGTCGGCGTGGCCCGCGCGTTCGAGCGCGTGCTGGCCGCCGCCCGACTTTTTCCAGAAGTACCAGCCGCGCGTCGTGTCGAGGTCCACGCGGTAGAGCTCTTCGAGGGGCTTGCCCGCGGCGTCGACGCGCTCGAGCAACAGGTCGTCGAAGTGGCACTTGCCGGCGCCGGTGAGCGACGCGACGAGCGCGGGCTTTCCGGTGACCAGCGACGGATCGCTGACGGTGAACGGCTTGCCCTCGTAGTACGCCCAATCGCTGCTGCCGGCGGGGAGCTTCGGGCTGCCGTAGCTGCCGACCGCGAACGAGCTCAGAAACCACTCGACCTCGGCCACCTTCGGATCCGGGTAGCGCTGGTTCTGGGCCGCGAACTCGACCCACGGCGCGCCCTGGTGGGTGAAGTGGAACGGCTTGTAGAAGTGGAACTCGTAGACGACGTTCGGATCGCTCACGCGGAAGAAGTTGCGCTCGGCGTTCTCGGCCCACTCGCCGCCCACCGAGTTCACGCGCTCGACGAAGATGGCGTGGTTCGGGTCAACCTCGCGGATCGCCGCGATCGCCCGCTCGGCCAGGCCCTTCCACTCGTCGATGCTGTTCTCGACCACGGGCTCGTTGAGCAGGTCGTAGCCCGCGATGGTCGGCTCCTTCGAGTAGCGCTCCGCGAGGGCGCGCCACAAGCCGATGAAGCGCTGTTGATTTTGGGGATCGGTCCACAGCGCCTTGCCCTTGCCGAGCGACTGAAAGCCGCCCGGCGGGACGTGCAGGTTCAGGATCAGGTAGATGCCGTGCGCCTTGGCCCAGGCGATGTTCTGGTCGAGCCAGGCGAAGCCGTCGGGCAGCCACTGGCCCGGAGCCGCGTCGCTCTCGAACGTCTGGTAGTGCATGTAAAAGCGGACGGCGTTCATCCCGAGCTCGGCGAGCCGCGCGTAGTCGCGCTCGTCGTGATGCGTGCGCGGCAGTCGATCGTCTTGCCAAACCCGGTTTCCGAACGCCATCCCGCGCAGCAAGAGCGGCTGCCCATCGGGCCCGACCAGCTTGTCTCCGACCACGTGCGCGACCGCAGCCGTCGGAGCCGCCGCTTTCGGCGCTTCCGGCGCGACGGCCGCACTTGGCCCCGCAGCGCAACCGAGCACCGAAGCCGCCAAGACCCACGCAGAAGACATTCGCAAAATCATCGGCCCCTCAATGGCACGAGGGCGTCACTTCGATCCCATTTTCGCCGCCCTGATTTTTTGACAGGAAGACAGGAAGTTCGGAACGAGAGATTTTTGGGGGTTGCTGCGGGAGGCGTTCAGGCAAGTCCTGACAACTCGGGTGGGCCGTCCCGCACGAGGCGTGAGCCAAGACCGGCGGCCTACAAAAAATTCTCGTCCGGCCTTCTTGTCTTCCCGCCTTCCTGTTGCCCCCGCCCGGGCGCGCATCGAGGAGCATCGTCGTGCCCGCGGGAGGCGTGGGCCAAGACCAGCGGCCCCCCGAAAAAATCTTTGTCCGGCCCTTCCTGTCTTCCCGGTCTTCCTGTTGCCCCCGCCCGAGCGTGCATCGACGAGCATCGTCGTAAGCGCGACGTAGACTGCGCCCATGCCGAAAGTGAGTGCTGGGTTGCTGCTCTACCGGGTTCGCGGGGGGCGGCTCGAGGTGTTGCTCGCGCATCCGGGCGGGCCGTTCTTTCGGAACGAGGATCTGGGTGCTTGGTCGATACCCAAGGGTGAGCCGGAGCAGGGCGAGGCGTTGCTC
>JALYWZ010000008.1 GCA_030852505.1 Myxococcota bacterium
CAGAACGGCGCGCGCCCGCCGTCCACGCTCCAGAGCCCGCCAGTTCCGGCGAACCCGCCGCTGAGACCCGCCCCGCCGTTACCGGCGCTCCCGCCTTTGCCAGCAGCGGCGCCGAACGGGGCCCCAGCCTGTCCGCCATCCCCGCCGTTGCCACCCGCAGCGAGCGACTGGTGAACGCACTGCGTGTCGTCACAAACGAAGCCCGAGCCTAGATCGCCACAATCCCGGTCGTTGCGGCAGCCCACGACGCAGCTCGTCTCGTCGCGCGGTCCGGCACAGGTGTTGGCGAGGGCGCAGCTCGCACCGTCGAGCCCGGAGCACGCGTCGTCGTCTTCACAAGGCGTGGTGCAGACCCCGCACACGCACGACAGGCCCTCGTCGCACTCCGAGTCGCGGTCGCACGGCGCGAGCCAGTGCGTGTTGCTGTCGGTTCCGCCGTTCTGCGTGTCGGTCGCACCGCAGCCCGGCGCAATCACGATGGCGGCGTACGACGACCACGCCCCCAGCACGCCGAAGATCCAACCGAACCTCGAAGTCTTCGTTCTCATGTCATTCCTCGTCGATTTCGAGCGACTGCCCCAGGTAGAAGGTGACGCGGACGCTGCGCTCCGGATCGGGCGGCACGCGCTCGTTGTGCGCCGCCACCTTGTCCCACAGCGCCTGCGCGAGTGACCGCGTGCGCTTCAAGAGCTCGTACACCTCGAGCTCGTGTGGATGTCCCGGGATCACGGTGAACGTGAACGTCGAGCCCCCGGTCTTGTCGGACGCGGCCGCCGCACCGAACCCGGACTGGATCTTGCTCGCGATTGCGACGGTGACGGCGCGAAAATGGTCGAGGATCGCGGCTTCCCAGCCCTGCTCCGCGCCCAGAGGCAGTACCAGGTTCCGCGACTCGAGCCGATCGCCGTTGCGGGTGACCCGGCCCGCCTCGACGAGCTCTTCGACGGCCTGCGCCACCAGCGTCGGCTCCGCGCCGAGCAACGTCGCGAGCTCGGCCTCGGTCTCGGCTTCACGCCGGAACAGCGAAAGCCAGGCCAGGTTCGCGACGCTGTCGAGATCGGATTCGGCCGTCAGCTTGTCGCGCAGGGCCTGGCTCGTGACCGCGTAGAGCGCCTGGTTACCGGTGCCCGTCACGCACACCAGGCCGCTCCGCACCAGATCCTTCAACACCGCGGCCACCTCGCGCTCGCCGTCGCGCTCGAAGCGCTCGAGCACGCGGCGCCGCGTCGGCTGTTCCCGCTCGATGAGGTCGAGCACCGCTTGCCACAACGTGCGCTCGCCGACCGACGCGCTCTCGGTCAGGCGCCGCATTTTCTTCTGATACGAGCGCAACGCCATGCCGAACATGTCGGCGGCGACCTGACGCCGCACGCCCTGCGCTTCGATCTCCCGCGCCAGCTCGACGAACACCTGGTCGGCCACGTGAGCGAGCGGCGCCCGCACCCCCGACGACGTCGAAAGCTGAGCGATCAGCACCGTGGTCTGCCGGACCACCCCGTCGATCAGCATCCTCAGGTTCACCGCATCGCCTCCGACACCCACGCAGAGTACCGGGTGGGCCGGGGGCGCGGTAGACGTCCCAAAGTTCGTCAAAGCAACGGCGACCGTCGACCACAAAACGCCGCGCGGCCGCACCTCGTGAGAGGCCGGCCGCGCGTCGAATCGCGACTTTTTCGTTGAGTCCCCACTCGGCTCAGCCGAGTGGTCGCGTGGGGAGGGGCCCCGCTGAATTCACTTCAGCGGGGAGGGGCGGCGCGTGCCGCCCCTGCGACTAGAAGTCGGCGCCGGGGCCGTGGGCGTGACCGCCACCACCCGCGGGAGCCTTCTCTTCCTTCGGCTTGTCGGCGATGAGCGCCTCGGTCGTGAGCATGAGGCCCGCGACGCTGGCCGCGTTCTGGAGGGCCGAGCGCACCACCTTCACCGGGTCGATCACGCCCGCGGCGACGAGGTCGCCGTAGGACAGGTTCGCCGCGTTGAAGCCGAAGGTGGCGTTGCCTTCCTTGACCTTCTGCACGATGATCGAGCCTTCTTCGCCCGCGTTGGCCACGATCTGGCGCAGCGGTTCCTCGATCGAGCGAGCGATGATCTTCACGCCGAAGTTCTGCTCGTCGTTGAGCTTGAGGCTCTCGAGCGCCTTCTGCGCGCGGATCAGAGCGACGCCGCCGCCGGGGACGATGCCCTCTTCGACGGCCGCGCGCGTGGCGTGCAGCGCGTCTTCCACGCGGGCCTTCTTCTCCTTCATCTCGGTCTCGGTGGCCGCGCCGACCTTGATCACCGCAACGCCGCCCACGAGCTTGGCCAGGCGCTCCTGGAGCTTCTCGCGGTCGTAGTCGCTGGTGGTGTTCTCGATCTGCTGGCGGATCTCCTGCTGGCGACCCTTGATCTTGTCCTTCTTGCCGGCGCCGTCGACGATCGTGGTGTTGTCCTTGTCGATCTTGACGCGCTTGGCCTGGCCCAGGTCGGTGATCGTCACGTTCTCGAGCTTGAGGCCGAGCTCTTCCGCGATCACCTGACCGCCGGTCAGGATCGCGATGTCCTTCAGCATCTCCTTGCGGCGGTCACCGAAGCCCGGCGCCTTGACGGCGGCGGCCTGCAGCGTGCCACGCAGCTTGTTGACGACGAGCGTCGCGAGCGCCTCGCCCTCGACGTCTTCCGCGATGATCAGCAGCGGCTTCTGCGAGCGAGCGATCGCTTCGAGGACCGGGAGCAGGTCCTTCATGTTGCTGATCTTCTTCTCGCTGATCAGGATGTACGCGTCCTCGAGCGACACTTCCATGCGCTCGGGGTCGGTCACGAAGTACGGCGAGAGGTAGCCGCGGTCGAACTGCATACCTTCGACGACCTCGAGCGTGGTCTCCGCGCTCTTGGCCTCTTCGACGGTGATCACGCCTTCCTTGCCGACCTTTTCCATGGCCTCGCTGAGCAGCTTGCCGATGGTGGTGTCGCCGTTGGCGCTGACCGTGCCGACCTGAGCGATCTCGTTCGGATCCTTGGTCGACTTCGCGAGCTTCTTGAGCTCCTCCGTGATCACTTCCACGGCCTTGTCGATGCCGCGCTTGATCTCCATCGGGTTGTGGCCCGCCGCGACGAGCTTCGAGCCCTCGCGGAAGATCGCCTGCGCCAGCACGGTGGCGGTGGTGGTGCCGTCGCCCGCGACGTCGCTGGTCTTCGAGGCGACCTCGCGCACCATCTGCGCGCCCATGTTTTCGAACTTGTTCTCGAGCTCGATCTCCTTGGCAACGGTGACGCCGTCCTTGGTGACGGTGGGGGAGCCGAAGCTCTTCTCGATCACGACGTTGCGGCCGCGCGGGCCGAGCGTGACCTTGACCGCGTCGGCCAGGGCGTTCACGCCGTTGAGGATCAGGTTACGAGCGCGCTCTTGATACGCAATTTCTTTGGCAGCCATGACTTAAACTCCTCTGCTCACTTCTCGATGACGCCGAGGATGTCGTCCTCGCGCAGAATCAGGCGGTCTTCGCCGTCGATCTTCACTTCCGTGCCCGCGTACTTGCCGAACAGCACGCGATCGCCCTCTTTGACGTCGAGCTTGCGCACGCTGCCGTCCTCCTGAACCTTGCCGTTACCGACGGCGAGAACCTCGCCCTCGATCGGCTTCTCCTTCGCGGAGTCCGGGATGATGATCCCGCCCTTGGTCTTCTCTTCTTCTTGGACGCGCTTGACGATGACGCGGTCCTGCAGCGGTCGAATTTTCATTTGGTGCTCCTCCCTTGGGGGTGGTTTCCGTGGGCTTCTAACAACCCTCGGGCGACGCCTCTAATTTCCGGTCAAATCGGCCTAAAATGAGGCCGCCGAAAGGTTGATAACTTCGCGAATTCGCTAAACAATCTAACGTTGGCACTCACCAACGTAGAGTGCTAGCGAAGGGACCGGGAACTTAACCGTCACCCCGGGGCTGTCAAGGACCCCACCTCCACAAAGTTCCCCAGCGATTCACCCGGGAGATCCTTGGCTGCGACGGCGTTCAGGCAAGCCTTTGGCAGCGGCGGCCCGAGATTGCTAAAGAAAGGCCTGCGCGCTGTTCATCTGCTCAGCCCAGGGGGCCGGGGCTGTGGATAGACTGAACGGGTCTGTGACGCTTGCGACAATCCTTGTAGCCAGCCAATCCAGACGCCCACTACCGACCGGTTCGGCGTCGCAGGGGAAGAGTCGCCTCCGAGGCCCGGAAACCGTCGGAAACAAACGGGGGAACGAGGTCCGGCCATGAAGGACGACAGGAATGATCCGTGCGTTGCCACCGACGTCAGCCTCGATGGGTTCTTCCGAGAGGCGCTCAGCGTCGCGCTCGTCGAGCGCAAGGTCGCTGCGACCCCTCCCACCGAGCATTACCTGGTCGCGCTGCTCGCCGACTTCGCTCACCCCGACGAGCTCGCACAGGAGACCTTCGAGCGCCCGCTGTCGGTGCTCCTCGCGGAGGCGTTGAACCTGACGGGGCGAGAGCGCTTCGACCGGCTTCGCACGCTGGGCGATGCGGTGCTGTATACGAGCGGGTTCTTCCTCGAGCACCTGAAGAACCGCGGTGTCCGGCTCGGCTACGTGAGCTCGCTCGGCGCGCGTGCCTACGACAGCGCGGCCAGCATGTTGAGAAAGGCCGATCGGGGCAGCGGCGAAGGCGCTCGCGCGCCCGAGCTCTTCGAGGAGCTGGCCGACAATTTCACGCCGTACGCGGAGGTGTTCGCGACGCTCGCGGATGGCTTGCTCGCGCGCTCGGCGCACGGCAGCTCGGGAGCGCTCAGGATCTACGAAAAATGGCTGGAGACCGGCTCTCTGGAGCTGTCGCGCGCGCTGGCCGCGCGCGGCATCACTCCGGTCCGCGGCGGCGGGGGGGTTCACTGAGACCGGGCCCCTTGTTCGGCGGCCTCCGCGGCCCGGCCCTCCTGGTCTGGCTGCAACAACGCATCGCGAGCTACTACGCGCTCGACGAGCTCCCCGACGTACGGGACTTCGTGCGTTCGGTCGAAGACGATCAGCGGGAGGCGCTGCTCGTGCGCCAGTGCGAGGACGCGATCGAGATCGCGCTCTTGTTACCCGAGAGGGTGCTCATCGAAGCCGAGCGCGCGGTAGACCCCGACGTCGTGCTTCAGGCCGTCGAAGGCGTCAGCCACTTCGTGTTCCTGGCCGAGCGCGTGCGCATCGGCCTACCGACCACGCGGCTCGAGCTCGAGCTCCAGGCCGAGGTCGACAAGTTCGTGCTGCTCGCGCTGGCCGGCGATCCCACCGGCCACGCCGAGCGCCTCGAGCTCCGGCGCTCGCTCTTCGAGAGCGTGCGCTTCCTGCACGACGAGAGCACCGAAGAAGGCGTGCGCTACCGGCTCGCGAACGAGCTCGCCGCCCGCTACGTGCGCCGCTTCCACCCCGAGGCACCGCACGGGGAAGTGCGCGCGGAGCTGTGCCGCTTCTATCGGGCCGGGCAGTCCGACAAGATCCGGATGGCGCGCGCGGCGTAGACGCACGGGCGGCAGGCCCGCGTCGCATTTTGCTCGAGCGCCGCTGGCTTGCGGCCCTCGAAAGCGTCGTGGTACCGAAGATACATGGCGAACGGGGTGCGCGTGCTGCTCCGGCCCGAGCTGCAGAAGGCGAAGAAGACCCAGGTCGTCTCGGGCGTCAGCTTGGGGTCGTCACTGTTCGGAACGGGTCCCGCGGAGCTTTCGAAGGGCCAGCTGAAGAACGCGAAACTCGTGCTCCACGCCGCCTTCCTGGCGCGGGCGCGCGACGAAGCGAAGCTAAAGCCGAGCTACACCGAGTTCGCGTCGTTGTCGGGCACCATCAAGCTCGAGACCAAGCCCAGCCGTGCCGTGTTCACGGTCGCGCCCGGCGCTACCATCCAGTACACGCAGCCGCCGCCGGCGAACGGGCGTTTCCGGCGGATTCGGTTGCATTACGACGCGGCGACGTTCAGCGGCGTGCCCGCGGTCCCAGCGCCGCCGGCAGCCGGAAAGCCACCCGCGCCGCCGCACCCGCTGCGGGTGCTGGTCTTGCCCGAGGAGCCCGCCGGCATGCGCTTTCTGGTCGTCGGCGCAGTGCTCGAGATTGACGGCAAGGCCGTGGCCGCGATCGACGACAACGACAAGCTCGACGTGCCGTTGGTCCCGATCCGCATCCGCTTCTTGAAGGTGGATCCGCTCTTCGCGCCGTCCAAGGAGACGCTCTCGATCAAGTATTCGATATCGGGGTTGATAGGCTCCGACGTCACGCTGGAGATCACCAGCAAGCACTACGCTTCCGGGCCGATCTTCAAGCGCTCGCTGACACCCGCCGAGGTGATCGACGGCGCCCACACCGTGACCTGGGACGGCAAGTGCAACCCCTCCGGCGGTGATCTGAAAGACAAGTTTCTGACGCCGCTGTTCGGCCCTTACGAGCTCACGCTCACGGACGGCGCGGGTCAGAAACCGAAGACCGGCTTCAAGGTCCTCTACCATTCGGTGGAGCTGGTTCAGGGACCGTTCACGCCCGACGGGAAGGAACCAACCAAGACCAACAAGAAGGACTGGGTTCAGTACAAGCTCAACGAGCTCGGTTACTGGGGCGGGCCCGTCGGCCACGACTTCGACGACTATTTGAAGAAGGCCGTGATCCGTTACAAGGCGAACCACCGGCGGATGCACGAGATCATCCACGCAAACTACACCGACGCGATCACGCCGCAGCTCGAGACGGCCCTCGCGGCCAACGAAAACCCACAGCGCTTCGTCGAAGGCAACGCGTTCTCGAAGGTCACCGGGCGCTCCAAGATCTACGTCGAGGCGCTCACCTACGAAGAGCTCGCGGGGGGAGGCGACGAGTTCGGCACGCCGAAGGCACCGAAGGAAAAGCAGCGCCTGAATCGGCCGCTGTTGCCGATCCTGGCCAAGGTTTATCTGCGGGGAAAGAAGCTCGGCAAGGTCGAAGCACCCGACGCGATCGGCCCGGTGCGCGTCAATTGGCTGTTCACCGACGTCCGAGAAGATCTGTCGCGACAGGTGACCCTCAAACCGAAAGAGCCGAGCCGGACCCGCACCTACGTCGAGGCGGCGCTCAAGACCAAATCCGGACGGACCGCGACGGCGGGCGACAACTGCTACCAGGACTTCGGCGGCATCCGCGACTCCGCCGCCAACGACTTTCAGGCGCCGTTCGTGCTCGGCACGCGCTACGAGCCGTTCGACGTGAAGGCCGACGCAGGGCAGAAGGTTTGCTTCAGCCTGGTTCACGCCGACGACAAGAAGTTCCCCGATCGGGTGGGCCAGGCGGGGGTGTTGTTCCGGCCATCGTTCGTGGCAGGCGACGCCTACCAGCTGCGCGCCGACCTCGATTTCTCGACGCTGCCGAACCATGCCGACCTCGACAAGCTGCACGGCGTGACGTCCGCCGGAAAGCGCATCAAGGGCCGCACCGGGGTGTTCCAGATCATCCGCCGCGCCAAGGTCGCGTTGCGCCTCACCTGGCCAGCGCGCAGCAACGACCCGCAGTGGTTGCAGATCCAGAAGGAGTTCGAGCGCGCCTACGTCGAGCTCGACGTCTCCGGGATCGACACGTTTCCGATTTCGAACTTTCTCACCCAGGCGGAGTATCAGGCGATCGTCGCGGCCAAGACCGCTCACCCCGCCGCGAGCGTCTCGCTGCTACCGAACGCGCTGGTCGGCGTCCCGCTGCCGGCGCAAGGAAACCAGACCGCGGCGCAGTACCGGCAGGCGCTCAAGGCGTTCACCGAAGGCAACTACTGGGATCGAATCGTCTACGATTTGCGGAAGAAGCTCACGCAAAACATCCGGCCGCTGTATCCGGTCGGCTTCATCATCGCCGAGTTCCTGACCCACGTGCCGGTCAACATCCAGACCGCGCCGCCAGCGAACACGAGCGTGACCCCGGCTCACACGAACTACGTCACCTGGACGTTCTCGATCGGCCTGCCGGATTCGATGGTATTCGGCGATCAAAAGGACCCCGACAAGGTCTATTACGTGGTCGCTCACGAGATGGGACACAACTTCTTCCTCCAGCACTGGGAGAACGCCGGCGGATCCACACCCGCCGATCACGACACCAGCGATCACAACTGCAGCATGTCGTACAGCGGCGGCGCCCCACCGCATCAGACGCCCGGTGTCTACACTCCGCGTTTTTGCGGCAAGTGCAACCTGAAGCTGCGGGGCTG
This sequence comes from Myxococcota bacterium, assembly GCA_030852505.1. Classification (GTDB taxonomy): domain Bacteria; phylum Myxococcota_A; class Polyangia; order Polyangiales; family Polyangiaceae; genus PMG-095. The sequence continues at coordinate 8,156 of JALYWZ010000008.1, forward strand.
GGACATCGACGCCGCCGGGCTGCCGGCGCACTCCTGATCGCCGGGCATGTCGCTCGAACTCGGCCTCGAGATCGCGGACCCGAGCGTGACCACGCTCACCGCGCCCAAGCTCACGCTCCGCCTCGTGAACCAGGGCGCTGCGTCGGTGCGCGTGCCCTCGGACCAGGACCTATCGGGCGCGCTCCAGATATCGACCTGGGCCGGCGCGAGCGAGGTGCGGCGCGCTTCGGGGCTCACTCACCAGCTGCTGATGAACTCGGGCCGCGCGGATCCGCGGGTCGATTGGCTGGAGCTCGCGCCGGGTGAGGGCTGGACGCGCGTGATCGATCTCGCGTCTTATCAATACTCGCCGCCGGCCGGGCAGTACCAGATCGATGCCCGGCTCGCGCTCGACGCCGACACCGCGATCGTGTCGAATCGAGTCAGCGTCGAGATCCGACCCGTGAGCTTGCGCTCGCTCGCGTGCCTCCGAGACAACCCCGTGCTCGACGGTTCGACATTTCTGTTCGGATGTTCGGGTGCCGGCCCCGCCTGGGTGCTCCGGCTATACAACACCGGGCGGCCGCTCGCCGGTTGGTTCTCGGAAGCGCTCGACGTTCCCGTTCGCAGCCGCGTCACCGTGGCTCGGCGTAGCACCTTTTCGACGGCGAGCTTCGACCCGTTCTTCGAGCAGTGGCTCCTGTGGCAAGACGGGCCAGAGCTTTCCCGCGTGCTGCTGCGGAACGGAAGCCCCAGCGGCGCCGTGACGACGGCGTTACTCCCGGTCGGCTTCCAGCTGCTGTCCGAGCCCGCCGGTTTCGGCCAGGGCGGGCTCGAGGTCTACGCGCTCGATGCGTCGGGCAATGTCGCGTGTTTCGGCTTCGGAGCTCAAGACCTCGAGCAGCGCTGGCAGGTGGGGCTCGGTGCTCAGACGAGCCACGGCATCGAACCGCGCGTGTTTTCGGACGAAAGCGCGACGTACGTGGTCTGGCTCGATCAGGGCATCGTCGTCGCGCGCGTGGAGAGAGACGGCGGGCGCTCGAGCGTGTCGCGGTCGTTCGGCTCCGATCTCGAACCCGATGCGCTCTCGGTGGATGCGCTGACGCGGACCGTGCTCGCGAGCTTCGGAGCCAGAGCGGGCGGGCCACACCTGCAAGCCGTGGCGGCGAGCTTGGGCGGCGACCCGCGCGTGTTTTACCAGGAACGCCCGCGCGAGCTCGAAGGCGTGACCGAGATCGGCGTCGGCCAGACACAGAACGGCCAGCTGCACCTGCTGGCCAACGCTCAGGAAGGGCTTTTTTACCAGGCTGAAGCCGCGGCTCCGCTGTGGCTGAGGGCGCCGATGCCCGAGCGACGGCCGAGCATCGTCTGCCCGCAGCAGCGCCTGCACCTCGGCTTCTTCGAGCCCGCCTTGGGTTACAATCTGTACGAGTTGCGGCGCGGTTCACTGGTGGAGCCCTGAGGTGATGCGACGACTGCTGGCCGTGATCGGCTTTTCCTGCCTTTCATGCACCAAGAGCGCGAGTCCGACGCCAGCGGCGACGTCGGCCGTCGCGGAACCACCGCGAGTCGAAGCGCCGCTGCCAGCGCCGCCGGCAGAGCCCGCGGCAAACTCGCCGGCGAGCCCGCTCGCCTTGGCCTCCGGAGAAGCACAGCCCATGCCGGATACATCACCCTGGGTCATCGAGTTTTCGGGAGCTGGGCGCGCCAAGCTCGTGAATCACTCCGGCGCAGCGGCGCTCGTCCTCCACGATGCGCTGCTGCAGCCGAGCCGGCTCGAGCTGTCGAGCGCCGACGGCAAGCCGCTCGCACCAGAGGACACGCGAGCGGTCAAGAAATTCGACCAAAACGCCTACGAGGAGTCGTTTCAAAGCGTTCCCGCCGGCGGTGAGCTCGCGCTGTTCGAGCTCGAAGTGACGGCGTCCGGGGACTCGTTCGAGCTCGCCTGGGGTCCGTTCCGCTTCCACGCCGTGCCGCGCGGGCACTATCGGGCGCGCGTCTCGTTCGAGAGCGTGCGCAAAGAGTACGTGGATCCGGAGACGCGGCGCTCGCGCGAGCTGCCCGGCGTCTGGCTCGGCAGCGCCAAGTCGAGCCTCGTCACGCTGTCGATTCCCCCGTGAGGTGCGGCGCCGCGGTCAGCGCTCCGGAAATGCGACGCGAACGGGGCTCGCTCGGTGCTCGGCCTTTCCGTCGCCCAGTTGATGGGATTGGCCCTGGCCCCAGCAGAACACGGCGTCCGAGGTCGAGCGCGCGCAAGCATGCGTAGGGCCGGCGGCAATCTCGACGACAGGCTCGAGCGGCTCGACGCGCGCGGGCACGAGCAGCGCACGGGGATCATTCGGTGCCGGGCTCTTGCCGAAGGCCCAGACAGCGCCGCGCTCGTCGAGCACCAGGCTGAACGAGTAGCCGAGCGCGAGCGAGGACGGTCGCGTGGAGAGACCGGCAACGAGCGCCGGAACCGGCGATCCATCGGGCTGGCTGCGCCGCGAACGGCCGTCACCCAGCTGGCCTTCGTAATTTCGACCCCAGCACAGGACCTTCCCGCTCACGAGCGAGGCGCAGGCGTGCGACGGGCCGCAGGCAACATCGACCGCGACTTCCGGGAGGGCGATCGCGACTGGTAGTGGGTGGTCACTGCGGTCGCTCGCCGCGAGTAACCCTTCGGAGTTATTGCCCCAGCACGACACCCGACCAGCGCGAGTGAGCGCGCAGCTCGTGCCGTCGCCCACGCAGGCCTTCTCCACGGTCTGCCCGAGCGCTTCGACGCGGTGCACGGGCCGGGGATAAGGTGGGCCGGTGTTGCGATCCACCTGCCCGTTGCCGAGCTGACCGTGGTCGTTCAGCCCCCAACACCACAAGCCGTGATCGCTCGTGACCGCGCACGAGTGACCGCCTTTCATGCTCAGCGACAGCACGGAGCTGCCGAGCGGGCGCCGCTTCGGAAGCGGACGATACGACTCGAGGCGCGGGTCGCCGTCGTCCACGCCCCAGCACCAGAGCTGCCGATCAACGGTCACGGCGCAGGTGTTCCCCGAGCCTGCCGCCACCTCTGCCGCGCGGCCGTTCAAGCTCGGGACGCGGGCGGGGACGGCGCGCTCGTTCGCGGTCTGGTCGGTGTCTTCGGCGCGCCCGCGGAAGCCGTAGCTGCCGTCACCGAGCTCACCCTGGTTGTTGTTTCCCCAGCACCACAGGTCGTGTGCGCGGTCGACGAAACAAGTGTGCGCCTCCCCGGCTGCCAGGCGCTGCGGTTCGGCTCGAAGCGTAGGCTGCACGCTGGGCGGCGGTGCAGTGCTCGGCGGCGGTGCAGTGCTCGGCGGCGGCTCAGTGACGGCTGTGGAGTGCCTCGTGCTCGACTCCGGCGCCTTGCGGCACGAAAGTGAGCTCGCGACCAAGCCGAGAACGAAGGGCAGCGAGCGAGTCAGCGTCGGCGTCACGGGTTCAACTTCAAGCTGCCGTCGCGCGCGGCTTGGCGGAAGCGGTCGTACAGGTTCTCGGCGCGAAACTGATACAGGTCGCCGTACGGCGTGTTGTTCTGCCCGGCCACGGCCAGGCCGAACTGCCGCCACTGCTGGCCGTTGGTCTTCGCCCAGGAGCTGCGTTGCTTGGCGAGGTACTTCTTCAGCATTGGGTAGTACACGTCGGAGCGATTGAGCACCGCGTCATCCAGCTCGTCCGCCGTCATCGCTTCGCACCCCGCAAGGCCGGCGTCGATCAGGATCTGGTTCAAGTTGTCCATGTAGAGCGGGAACAGCGTCAATTGTACGAAGCCACGGCCTCGGTATTTCCAGAAATCGCACTCCTTCACCTCGTCGTCGCTCGGCGGCGGAGTGTCCGTGCCCGGGTAGTTCTTTTCGCCCTTCTTGTTCCAACGAGCGACGAGCGCGTCGTCGGTCAGGATGCCGCGCTCTTTCAGCTGATCACCCGCGAGGCGATTGGACGGCTTGTTCAGGTAGAACATGTAGGCCCGCGAGCCCTTCTCGGAGATCGGCTTGAAGGTGCCGCCGGTCTCGTTGCCGATAATCAGAAAGATCGACACGAACTCTTCGACGGTGAGCTCCGGTCCGAACCACTGCGGCAGGTCGTCGAACAATTGATTGAAGTTCGGTACGCCTGGGTTGTTGCTCATGATCGGGAACGAAAGCACCTTGTTCCCGTGAATGTCGCGGATCGTCGGGTGAAAGGTCGGGAACGCGGGCACGAAGGTCTGGCGGTACCAGGTCGTGAACGGCTGGCCCTCGATCTCGATCCGGCTGCTCTTCACCTTGCCCCAGATCACCTTCATCTCGACCGGCAGCTTGCTGTCCGTGACGCTCTTCACGGCGCGTAGGTCGACCGCGGCGGAGACCGCGCCCTCGATTGCGCCGCTGGTCGGTCCATAACCCTCACGGGTTACTTCCACGGTATGCAGAGCGCCGATCTCGAGCGGATCGGAGACGGCCACGCCCTTGTGATCGGTCTGCTGGCTGAACGCGCCGATCTTGACCGTGGCGCCGGCGACCGGCGTCGCGGCGGCGTCGTTCTCGAGCACCGTGACCGTGACCTGTGACCGGATCTGGACCATTTCGACGTCGAAGTCGCGCGGCCCCTCCGAAAGGACGCCGTCGAAGAATTTGGTGCTGTGGGCGCTGTCCCCGGCTTCCATGCCATCGCCGCGGTGGCTCTTCAGGGTCACGAACAGGCGCCAGGGCCCGGGGTCGAACTTGAGCTTCTTCAGCTCTCCGGTCGGCCCCGTCTTGCCGAGCTCGCGGACGGCGAAGGAACCGCTCATGTCGGCGGCGTGGAGCGGCGCCCCCACCACGGGCTTGCCGGTGGCCTTGAAGCGCAGCTTGACGTTGACGGTGGCTTGCGGCTTGGGCGCGACGGTCGCGGTCTGAGGCTTGGGATCCGGCATGCTCAGGCTGGCTTTCCGGTGTCGTGCACGGTCTTGACGAGCGCGTCGGTAGCCGCTTCGTAGAACTTCGCGAAAGCCGCGCGCCGGGCGGCCTCGTCGCCCAAGTGACCGAGGTTCGCGAGCAGCTCGAGGATCCGCCCGTGCCCGCGCGCGCCGTGCAGCACGAGCGTGCCGCGGAACGAGAAATAGGCGTCGGCGTCGGCGTCGGTTTGGGGCAGCTCCGTGGCGTCCGCCTCGTCGTCGCGGCGCCCCCACTGAACGAGGCAGGTCTCGAAATCGCGGACGTCGTCCTCGACCACGAGCCCGTCGGCGTCGGCGTAGCCGGTCCGCACTTCGCCGTCCGGAAACACGATCCGGTACGGTGCGCCGGCCACCTGATCCGTGAGGATCGGTGAGTCTTTTCGGGCGCCCATGCGCTTACGCTCTTCGTCGTGGAGGAACACGCGGAGCGGCGAGATCAACCGCTGGCTGATCGGGAAATCGAGCTCGACCGGCACGCGCACGTACAGGTCGGGGTCGTAGATTTCGGTGAGCCCGGGCGTGTTGCGCAGCACGTTGGGATCGGGCTCCTCCCCGGGATCGAAGAACAGGATCTCGACGCGGCGATTGGTCTGGCTGCGGAGCTCGTCCTTGCCGGGGTCGTCCAGCGGATGACTTTCGCCGAAGCCCACGTGCGCGAGATCGTCCGCGAGGAACACGAGCCCAGCGCGCAGCGCCGCAACGCCGGCTGCGTCCTCGCCGAGCTCGTCCCTGAGCCCGTGCTCGAACACGTCGAAGAGCGCACCCCAGGTCAGCGGACCGACCACGCCGTCGACGGAGAGCTCGGGCTGATCCGACGCCCCGAGCGCGTCGCGATTCGCGTTGTACTGCGCTTGAAACGCCTCGATCGAAGGCTCCGCCGTGGTCGCGTCGTCGATCGTCACCGGATCGCAGGCGAAGAGGTCGGGGTAGGCCGCGCTCATCCAACTCAGGATCTGCTTGATGTCGGCGACTGCATGGCGCTGTTCGGCGAGCTTCACGAAGGCGTCGCGCTTGCCGGTGAGCAAGGCATGGGTGAGCTCGGCGCGCTCTTCGCTGAGTGGCTGATTGTAGGCTTTCGAGCCTTCGGTGTCGGTGTGGCCGGCGATCAGCAGCTTCTTCGGGGCGGCCTCTTGAGCGAAGCGCAGGGTGCGCGCGAGGATGCCGACGCTGGTCAAGCTGGCGTGTTCGGTGGCGCTCGGCGCTTCGCCCTCGGGCATCAGCACCGCGCTGTCCGTGCGGAACAGCGCGTCGTGTAGCTCCACGAAGCGCGCCGGAGCTGGGTCCGGCTCGACCGGGAAATCGATGACCTCCTCGGCCCCCTTGCGCCAGGCGAGGTACTCGGTGCTGCCAGCCTTGGAATTGGGGCCGGGCGGCTTGGGTAGGATGCCGAACTCGGCGTCGAAAAAGAACAATTCGACGCGACGGTCGATGGGGTCGTCCTCGGCGTCGCGCGCGGCCACGGCCCGCTGATCGAGCTCGAGGCCGGTGGAGTCGAGCGGGAAGTTCTCGCCGCAGCCGTGGGCGGTGATGACGAGCTGTCGCTGGTCGTCGTCGCCGAAAGCCGTGCCGTCGAGCCCCATGTACTCGCGGATCAGTTGCTTGCGCGTCTGCGGGCCGGCGATGCCGTCCACCGTCAGGCCGCGCGTGCGCTGAAAGTAGCGAACCAGGTCGCGATCGGGCTCGCTCTTACCGGTGGGGTTCGGTCCGAGCTCCGGACCCTCGTCTTCGATCGCGCCCGGACCCAGCAAGGCGCGCAACATCAGCCCGTCCTCGCGCGCGCCCCATTGGCCCTTTCCGCTCTTGTCGTAGTTCGGGAGCCAGGCGTCGACGTCGTCCTCGAGGAAGGCCTGCACGCTCCTGGCGCGTTCGAGGCTGAGCGGGTCGTTGACGCTCGGCTCTCCAGTCGTGTCGGCGTGTCCGACGATCAAGAGCTCGCCGGGATCGAACCGATCGTAGAGCTCGCGGGCGGCGGCGAGGCCGTCGATTGCCGACGGCAACACGAAGCTCTTGTTCTTCTCGAACACCAAGCCCCGCACGCGCACCATCACGCTCTCGGGGACGGCACCCACCATGCGCAGCTGTGCAGCGGCAGAAGGCGCGAGCACGACGGACGGGATCTCGTAGACCTCTTCGCTCGGGGGCTGGCCGGGCAGCTCTTGCTCGACCGTCAGCGTCAGCAGGTAGTCGCCGGGCAACAGGTTTTCGTGGAGCAACCGCCCGTCCTCGCCCGTGGTGCCGCTGAGCGACACGGGGCCGTCGATCGCGTAGCGCTGGCGCTTGTGGAGCGCGCGCCCCGTCTTGTCCCACAGCTCGAGCAGGATCTTTCCGAGCGGCGGCTTGATGACCACCGTGTGCGGCAGCGCTGCGCGCAGCGGGAACGGCCCGACCACGTCGTCCTGAAACAACGTTTCGAAGGTGTTCGACTCCTTCGGGGCCTTACCGGCGCGGAGCTTCGACCAGCGCGGCGCCAGGATCTTCCCGAGATCTTCGACCTCCGGAACCGAGACGCTGGCCGAGCTCGCCTGGACGCCCTGAAGCAGAGCCACGCCCGCGGCGTTCGTCGTCACGCTCTGCTCGCCGTTGCCGGCGTCGAACGAGACCGAAAGCCCGTTGATGGCTTGCCCGACTTCGTCCACGAACCGGACTTCGAAGAACGTGTCGCGCGTCGAGCGCGGGGCGGGGGGCAGCGGCGGGAGCTCGGGCGGTGGTTCTTCCCGCAGCATCGGCTGCGGCCGGGCGCGGCGCACGACCACCAAGCGTCCGCTCTCGAGCTCGTCGATCAGGCGTCGCGCGAGGTCTTCGGCGAACAGCCGCGAGCTCGGGGAAGCGCCGAGCTCGCGAAAGCCCGGCGCTTCCGAACCGAACAGCGCTCGGTGTGCGAGCTGGGCGAGGCGTACCACCTCGGGATCGTTCTCGACGCCATAGCGCAGGAGCGAGGCCGCTTGGCGCGCGAGCTCGCGCTCTTCCGCCGTCAGCGCCGCGCCTTCCCGGCGGACGCGTAACACGAGCTCTTCGAACGGCACCCTGAGCGGAAGCTCGACCTCCGACAACACGCTCCGGCATTCTAGCCGAAGACGCTACCGGCCTTCCAACCTTCCCGGGCGACCTGACCTCAGCGCAATGCTTCGCAGCGTTTCACGAGCTCGCCGATGCTGAACGGGCCGTAGCCGGTCAGGCCGTCCAGGAGCTCGTCTGCCGGGGTGCGGCCGCGCGAGACGAGAGCGAGCAGCGGTTCGAGGTGCACGCGCTCGGTCTTGCCGTTCTGGTCGAGCAGCGCGCGCCGATCCAGGCCGTCGGCTGCGATTTGCAAGAGACGCTCGGCGAGAGCGCGTACGGGCAGCGCGCCGATGCTGGCGTCGAGGCCGCGCGTGACGAGCGCCGAGCGCGACGCGAACAGCGCGTCGAGGTCGATCTCGCGCGCCAGATCTTCAGCGCGGGCGAGCGCGGTGTCGTCGTAAAAGAGGCCGACCCAGAGCGCGGGCACCGCCGTCGAGAGCGCGAGCTTCTGCGAGTCGGCAGAGCGCGCTTCGAGCGTGTTCTTGAGGCGCACTTCCGGGAACAGAGTGTTCAAGTGCAGCTTCCAGTCCGCGATCGTGGCGCGTTCGTTGCGGTAGCCGCTCTCGAGGTAATCGCGGAAGGGCTGACCCGTGTTGGCGAGCGTCTCGCTGCCGCGCTTGATCAGGAACATGCCCGAATCGAGCGCCCACTCCACGTAGTCGGAGTAACGCGGCTCGCGAGCGCGGAGCACGCGCGCCACCAGGCCCGAGCGCGACGGATCCATGTGCAGCCAGACGTCGCCGCGCGCGCTCTTTTTGCCGGCCACGCGGCGCTCGATGAACGGTGAGTTGGCGCTGAGCGCGTGCACGAGCGGCGAGAGCTTGAGGCCCACCACCAGCTTGCGCATCGCGTCCGCCTCGCTCGAGTAATCGAGGTTCACCTGGACGGTGGCGGTGCGCCGCATCATGTCGTGCGCGGCGTCGCCCAGCGGCGGCAGGTACTCGCGCATGATCGCGTAGCGTTGCTTCGGGACCCAGCTGAGGTCGGCCTGGCTCGCGAGCGGCTGGAACCCGACGCCGAGCCAGGTCAGGCCCATTTCTGCGGCGATCGGCGCGAGCTCCGCGAAGTGCGCGTCGAACTCCGCGCGCACGGCGTGCAGATCGGTGAGCGGCGAACCGCTGAGCTCGAACTGCGACCCGGGCTCGAGCGTGATCGACTGGCTGCCTCGCCGCAGGGCGATCACGGGCCCCGCGGGGGACTCGCGCTCCGGCTCCCAGCCGCGCTCCATCAGCCACTGGAACAGGCGCGTGACGCTGAACTCGCCGTCGTAGGCGAGCGGGGCGCCGGACTCGGCACGAACGCCGAATTTCTCGGACTCGGCGCCGATCCGGAACGCGGCCGGGGCTTTCTCCGCGCTGGAGAAGACCTCGATCAGATCCGCTGCGCGCCGTACGGGCCGGTTGTCGTCGTCAGTTTGCGCGAGCATTCAGGCTTTTTTCTCTGGTTTCGGAGCCCGACGCTATAGCCAGCGCGCGCTCGATCAGCAAGCCCCGCCGAGCCCCGCGGGTGGTGAAGAGGGATGAAGGGCGCCGAGCGCCGCGGAAAGCGTGCGGGTATGCGACTCGGTGGTGCCCGCTCCGCCGCCGATCACACGCGCGCCGGCCTCCGCGAGGTCGAGCGCGTGCGCGACCCAACCCGCGAGATCGGTCGAATGTTCCGCGAAACCGCGCACGGCGCTCGCGCTGGCTGCCAGGAGCACGCCGGCCTTGAGTCCGGCAGCGGCCAACGCGGCTCGGCCGTTCGAAAGCTCGGTGAGCCCGACCTCGACCGACGGCACTTCGTAGAGCACGACGCTGGCTCCTCGGTTCGAGAGCTCCTGGGCGAGCTCTCCCGTGAGTGAGCTGCTCTGTGCCTCCGGATCGTGCTCGACCACGGCCCAGGTCGGAACACGCGTGCGGTTGGCGGCAGACACCGCACACAAGAGTCCGAACCGAGAACCTTGGCCGCGCGCGATGATCAGCTCCGCGGCGGCTGCATGGAGCCGCTCTGCGTGCTCCGCAAGCTCCGTCTCCAGGCGATCGCTCGCGACCGGCCCCACCATGTCCGACCCGAGCACGCCCGCGACTGCGATCGGTCGGGTCTGCTCCGCCGCGGCCTCGAACGCCAGGTCCAGCGAGAGGCCGGTGAGCGCGGCGGCTCGATGTTGCATGCCGACCTCTGCCAGGGCACGCGGCGTCGTGTCGGCAGTGAGCGCGGTGAGCACGTCGACCTGGCTCGCGACCTCGGCCCGATAGTGAGCCGAGACTTGTCCGGAGCGCTCGCGCAGCAGCTGCCCCAGGGCACCGGGGACGTCGAGCTCGACGCCCCGCGCCCGCAGGCTGGCGGCGTTGTCCGCGTCCACCACCAGCGGCCGCCCCGATTCCAGTCGGTGACGAATTCGTTCGAAACTCAAGGTAACGTAGCCCGTCTCGGCAGTCCCGCGGCCGTTCCAGGGTAGCGGCCGCCCGCAGAGCGCGCTAGTGACCGCCCGCAGGATGTTTCGGCGTGGGAAGGCCGTTTGGTTGCTGGCGATCTTCGCCGTGGGGTGCCCCGACGACCCGTCGAAGCGCGACGAGTGCAGCCCGGGGCCCGACTTCCTCGTGACCGTCCGAGCAGACCACGGCAGCCTGCCGGGCGATCTGAAGCTCGCGGTCGAGTTCGGGGGAGGCAACGAAGAGCTCAGCATCGGCGGGGGCACCGACGGACAGATCATCTTCTGCGACCTGCTCCCGTTCGAAGTGGGAGAAGGCGGGCGCTCCGGGGACGAAGGCGGAGCGAGCGGTACGGACGTCGCGAGCTACGGCGCGCTGCAATGCGAGCTGTGGACCGAGGGCCCGGCTACCGTGCAGATCACGGCGAGCGGCTTCGAACCGCTGGAGCGCGACCTGCGCATCGACGAAGACGAATGCACGACGCCGGTCGAGCTCGAGCTCACGGCCAAGCGTCCGCCGATGTGAGCTAGTGAACCAGGACCACTTTGCGGCCTCGCGACTTGAGCTCCATCGACTCGGAAGCCTGCCCCTCGTCCGAATCGGCTTCGCTCTTTCGTGAGACGATCCCCACGCCCGCGCAGAACACGGTGGTGGTGACGCGGCTCGCGGTGCCGGCCACCAGCGTCTCGACGGTCTCGAGACAATCCGAGAATTCGCCGGCCTCGACGCGGGTCGTGAAACCCACGCGGGTGATGCGCACGCGCCCGAAGTTACCCTGGTACTCGGCCCCCGCCTCGAGCGGGGCGCGCAGCAAGAAACCGCCGGTCGCGAGCTCGAGCGCGTCGGGGCCGACGCTGAGGCGCTGAGCGCGGCCTGCCACCCAGAGCTCGGCTGCGTCGGGCCGCGGTCGCCGCACCTCGAGCACCAACAGCCCCTGCTCGCCGCTCGGCTCGGAGCGCGTGGCAAACGACGACACGGTCTCGTCCTCGAGCGGGAAGTAGCGCTCGACACCCTGCTGGGTGACGACGGGTGCGGCCGCGCGCTTCGGCGCCGGTGCAGGCGAACAC
>JALYWZ010000563.1 GCA_030852505.1 Myxococcota bacterium
GCGTCGAACAGCGTGCGGCCGCGCGCAGACTCCTGGGCCAGCGCCTGCACCGCCTTGTCGGCTTTCTGGCGGCTCTGCTCGGTCTCGTCGAGATCCGAGAGCAGCGCGAGCACGCCAGCGTCGGCGCCGCTCACGCTTCACCCCGCGGCGCGCCCTTCACCAGCCGCTCGAGCGCCAGATCGGGCACGAGCTCGCCCGAGTCCCAGACGCCCTCCGGCGTCTTGCTGAAGAACCCCGCGCGCTCCAGCACGAGCCCCGCGCACGCCACCAGCTGCCCGTCCAGCTCGCACACCAAGAGCGCGCCCGTCGAGCTCCCGAGCTCGAGCACGCCCACGATCCGACCCGCTACCAGCGCCATGCCGAGCGGCGAGCCCGGCACCCGCGAAATCCGCGGCTCTGCCACGATCTGCCGGGCTTGTTCGGCGCTCACGAAGGCCCGCGCGCCGCCCCGGCGCACGAGGAGGCCGCCGACCTGCGGCTCCACTAAGCCGCCCTCCGCCGCACGATCCGCGAGTTCAGGAACTGGAACAGGATCTTGCAGAGCTCGAACGAGCTGCCTTCCATCTCGTTCACGATCTGGCGAATCGTGTGCTCGCCGTCGATGGCCTTCAGCACCGCGCGCTCCTTCGCGGTCAGGTTCGTCTCGCTGTCGAGCCGCTCGATCGCGATCGGATCGGGATAGAGCACTTCGTCGAAGTCGAAGCTGCCCTCGATCAGCCGCCACTCGTCGACGCGCCGGAAGCCCTCCATCACCAGCGAGCTCGGCTCGAGGCCGAGGCGCGTCTTTTCTGCGATCGGGTGGTCGATGCCGATCTGGAACGAGAAGCGCCCGCTCTTCCAGCGCACCACTTCGTAAACGAGCTCGGAGGTCTGGCGCTCGAGCGCGCCGCGTACGGTCGTCTCGGGCACGAGCCCGCGTTCGACGAGCAGCTCGCCGAGCAGCCGTTGCTCACTGCCCGAGGCTTGCAGCGTCTGGTCGAGCGCGATCCGCGCGATCGAGCCGTTGTCGACCAGGTAGCGGCCGAGCAAGAACTCGTCGCGCAGGCCCTCCGAGGAGGCGAAATCGACGTGCCCGCCGCGCAAATAGATGGTGACGGATTGGCCGTGGGTGGTCGCCGAGAGCGAGCCGGACTGCTGTTGCAAATCGAGCAGCTGCAAGATCTCCGCGATCGAGATCACGGACAAATCCCCCGCGAGCACCTCGCGCTGCTGGTCGCTCCAGCTGGTGTTTTGCAGGATCCCCGCCAGCGTGGCCACGGACTCCGGCGTGAGCGCGCGCCCGAACGCCGTCTCGAGCCGATCGGTGCCCGCGGCGCGCACGCCGGAGCCCTCGAGCTTGCGCAGCTCGGGGATCACCAACTTGCCGACCGCCTGCGCGAACTCACCCGCGACCTCGGCACGGCGCTGCACCGGATCGTCGCTCAGCACCCGGCTCGGGCGGTTGTTGTCGAAACCCGCCTCGTCGAGCGGCATTTCGTTGGCGCTCGGAACGGGTCGGCCGCGACCCTCCGAGTGCTTTTTCAACGCTCCCTCGACCACCGCCACCAGGCCACGCGCGTCGAACGGCTTGGTGATGGCGTCGATCGCGCCGGTTTGCTGCACGAACTGACCGCGGATCTTGTCGCCCTTGGCGCTCATCAGCACCACGGGCAGGTTGCGGAACGCCGAGTCGGCCCGCAGCTCACGACAGAACTGATAGCCGTTCATGCGCGGCATCACGAAGTCGAGCAGCACCAGGTCGACGCTCTCCGTCCCGAGCGTGTCGAGCGCCTGCTGCCCGTCGGCGGCGAGCAACGGCTCGAACCCGCGCTGCGCTAGAATCGCGGCGACGACCTTGCGGATGGTGGGGCTGTCGTCGACGACGAGAATGCGCGCGCCCATCGGGACTACGATCGTGACGCCCTAACGAAAGCTGGGTCAAGCCCGGCATGGAATTCCGCTGCGTTCCGCGGCGCGCACCGCGGTCCACAAGGTGGGACAGCCCCACCCGACACAGTGAACCCCACGGTCAGGTCTCGGCGATCGTGCGGATGCGGAGCTCGGCCAGCTGGCCCGGCGAGACCGGGCTCGGCGCGTCGCTCATCAGATCCGTTCCCTTCTGGGTCTTGGGGAACGCGATCACGTCGCGGATGCTGTCGGTGCTCGAAAGGAGCATCGCCAGGCGATCCATCCCGAGCGCGATGCCCCCGTGCGGCGGCGCGCCGTAGCGCAGCGCCGAGAGCAAGAAGCCGAACTTCTCCTGCGCCTCTTCCTCGCCGATGCCGAGCGCCTTGAACACGCGCTTCTGCACCTCCGGATCGTGGAGGCGGATCGAGCCGCCCGCGATCTCGAAGCCGTTCAGCACCAGGTCGTAGCGGTAGCAGAGCACCTTGCCGGGATCGCTCTCGATCAGCGGCACGGACTCGTCGTGCGGGCGCGTGAAGGCGTGGTGCGCGGCGCCCCAGCTCTTCTTGTCCTCGTCGTACTCGAACAGCGGCGGATCGACGACCCACAGGAAGTTCCAGTTCCCGCCGTGCCCGACCTCCGGGATCAGCCCCAGCTTCTTGCCGAGGTGCACGCGCAGGTTCGCCATCACGGTGTGCACGAGCGACGCGCGGCCCGACTGGAAGACCAACAGATCGCCCTCCTTCGCGCCGGTCGCCGCGTTGATCGCGCGGCACATCTCGGGCGTGATGCTCTTGGCGAGCGGCGACTGCGTCCAGGTCCCGTCGGGTCCGACCTTGGCGCGCGCGAGACCCGCGGCGCCCATGCTGCGCGCGAGCTGCTCGAGCTTGTCGGCCTCGGTGCGCGACAGGTTCGCGCTCGCCGGCACCACCAGCGCCTTCACGATTTCGGGCGGCAGATCGCGGCGGAACGCGCCGCTCTTGTACTTCTCGGCGAGCGGCTGCCAGAACGGGACACCGCCGCCGTCGTGCTCGATCACGAGCTCCGTCAGATCCACGTGCGGCATGCCGAAGCGCAGGTCCGGCTTGTCGTTGCCGTACTTGCTCATCGACTCGTCGAACTTCAGCCGCGGGAAGTGCCCGCTCGGGTAGAGCTCCTTCAAGTCGATGCCGGCGGCCTTCCAGATCGTGAAGATCAGGCCCTCGACCAGGTTGAACACGTCGTCCTGGTTGACGAAGCTGAGCTCGATGTCGATCTGCGTGAACTCGGGCTGGCGATCGAGGCGCAGGTCCTCGTCGCGGAAGCAGCGCACGATCTGGAAGTAGCGCTCGTAACCGGCGACCATGAACAGCTGCTTGAACAGCTGCGGGCTCTCGGCGAGCGCATAGAACTTGCCGGAGTGGAGCCGCGACGGGACCAGGAAGTTGCGCGCGCCGCCCGGCGTGTACTTCACGAGCAAGGGCGTCTCGAGCTCGAGCGCGCCGTTGTCGCTCAAGTAAGTGCGCGTCGCCTGGTTGATGCGGTGCCGCAGGCGCAGCGCCTTCTGCAGCGGCGCACGCCGCAGGTCGAGGTAACGGTGCTCGAGCCGCACCTCTTCGCGCGTGTCGCTCTGATCTTCGATCGCGAACGGCGGCGTCTCGGCCTTGTTGAAGATCGTCGCTTCCAGCACGCTCACCTCGACCTCGCCCGTGGGCAGGTTCGGGTTCGCCGCGCTGACGAGCTTGCCTTCCTTCTTGCTGAACTGTTCGCCGCGCGAGCGCACCACGCCGCGAATGCCGATCACCCACTCCGAGCGGAGCTGGTCGGCAACCGTGTGCGCGCTGGGCGAGGTTTCGGGATCGAACACCACCTGCGTCACGCCCTCGCGGTCGCGCAGGTCCACGAACACGATCGAGCCGTGATCGCGGCGAATCTGAACCCAGCCGAACAACACGACCTCTTTGCCGATGTCCGAGGCGCGGATCGCGCCGCAATCGTGGGTTCGTTTGAGTTCGTCGATGAAGCGGGCCAACGCCTTCCTCCGAAGCTAGACAGCGCCGGCCTACGGGCCCGCGCGGGGCGGCCTTCTTAGCACGAAGCGTTCTCCGAGAACTGGCCCGCGCGCCCCGAGCCGTGGCACCGCTGTCGGAGTGAGCTCGCGACTCGATCGCGTCGGCCCCGTAGCCGCGTTCCTGATCCCCTGGCTGGCCGCCCTGCTGCAGGTGAGCCCGCGCACGGGTTGGGCCGACGATGCCGCCGTGCTGCGCGCGTTCGGAGCGGCTCCGCGCGGGCTTTCCGGGCTGGTTTCGGCCGCGCTGGACGGGGTCTTCGGCTTCTTGCCGATCGGCACGCCGGTCC
>JALYWZ010000564.1 GCA_030852505.1 Myxococcota bacterium
GCGGGGCTCTTGCGGTTGCCGAGCGCGATCGCGGCGTTGCGCTGGAGCGTCACGCGGTTCACGCGGCGCAGCGCCGTGCGGCGGGCGAGCTTTCGATAGCCGGCGGAGCCGAGCTCGAGCAGCGCCACCAGATCGAGCTCGGCTCGCTCCGGGCGTGGCGACAGGAGGTTCGGCGCCTTTTGCGCGCTCGCTCCGTGGTTGTACGGGCACACCTCCTGGCAAACGTCGCAGCCGAACACGCGGTCACCGAGCCCGCGGCGTAACTCCGTAGGGATAACGCCGGCCTCTTCGATGGTCAGATAAGAGACGCAGCGGCGCGCATCGAGCAGGTGCGGCGCGACGAAGGCTTCGGTCGGGCAGGCGTCGAGGCAAGCGCGGCAGCTGCCGCAGCTCTGGGGCAGGGTGGCGGTCGGCGTCGGTTCGAGCTCGAGATCGACCAGAAGCTCGCCGAACAGCACGTAGCTCCCGAGCCCGGGCGCGATCACCAGCGTCGATTTGCCGTGAAAGCCCAGGCCGGCGCGCGCGGCGAGCTCGCGCTCGAGCAGCGGCGCGGTGTCGACGCAGGCGCGAGCCCGCACCGGTTGACCGGCGAGCTCGGGTAACGCGCGCTCGAGCGCAGCGAGCTTGTCCTTGAGGATCAGGTGATAATCGTCTCCCTGCGCGTAGCGGGCGAGGCGACCGCTGAGGCCACCGGAGCGCGACGGCGGCTCCGGCGTGTTGCCGTACGCGAGCGCGACCACGATCACGCTCTTCGCCTCGGGTAGCAGCTCACGCGGGTCGTGGCGCGGGCCCTCGGACAAGTAGTCCATCGCGCCGTCGTAACCAGCGGATAAAAAGGCTTCGAGCCGGTCTCGCCCCTCTTCCAGAGGCTCTGCCCGGGCGAAGCCCACGCGCGAGAATCCGAGGGCCCTGGCCACCTGGACGACGCGCTCGGACAGCTCTCTCGGGGACACGGTCGCCGGCAGCCTAACAGGATCCGGCCCAATGCCCAGGCGCACGGCCCGGCGCCGAGCTTGGGCTCGCGCGGGAATAAATCCGGAGCTTCCTGGGTCCCAAGCGCCGAAACTTTGTAGTAAACGCGAGAAGCATTTTTCGGCGGTGGAACCAAGAGACGGGACGTCGACGTGATTCAGATCCGAGATCTGTACAAATACTACGGTGACCGGCGGGCAATCGGCCCGCTCACCGCGGACATCCATCAGGGCGAGATCGTGGGGTTGCTCGGCCTGAACGGCACCGGCAAGACCACCACGCTGCGAGTCCTGGCCTGCGATCTCCTGCCCACGAGCGGCTCGGTGCAGGTCGGTGGCGTGGACGTGGTGGCCGAACCCGACAAGGTCCGCAGCAAGATCGGCTACCTGCCGGACCGGCCGCCGCTTTACGACGACATGACGGTGCGCGAGTACCTGGGCTTCGCCGCGCAGCTCCGCGGGACCGCCCGGAGCAAGCTCGACAAGCTGGTAGACGAAGCCGTGGAGCAGACCGAGCTCGGGGAGGTGCGCGGGCAGCTGATCGGCACGCTGTCGCACGGGTTCAAGCAGCGCGTCGGCATCGCCCAGGCGATCGTGCACCGCCCGGAGGTGGTGGTGCTCGACGAGCCGATCTCCGGCCTCGACCCGGTGCAGATCGTCGAGATGCGCGATCTGGTGCGTAGCCTGCGCGGAGCTCACACCGTGATCGTCTCGAGCCACATCCTGACCGAGATCAGCGAGACCTGCGATCGGCTGCTGGTGCTCGACCGCGGCAAGATCTCCTGGGCCGGCACCGAGCTCGAGCTATCCACGGAGTTCGGACAGGGCCTGCGCGTCGATATCACGGTGCGCGCGCCGAACCCGGGCGGCCTCGTGTCGATGCTGAAGCTGATCGAGGGCGTACAAA
The DNA here is from genome assembly GCA_030852505.1 of Myxococcota bacterium. Taxonomy (GTDB): domain Bacteria; phylum Myxococcota_A; class Polyangia; order Polyangiales; family Polyangiaceae; genus PMG-095. Next base: position 1,879 of record JALYWZ010000564.1, read on the forward strand.
ACGTGGAGCCGCTCCCGCAGAGCGAGCCCGGCGCCGGCATCGTCACGCTGCGGATCTCGGCGACCACCGACATCCGCGATCGGCTGTGCCGCACGCTCGTCAACGACGACGTCGCGATCCTCGAGCTCGTGCGCCGGCAGGAGCTCGAGAGCATGGTGCTCGAGCTGTTGGGCGGCGGCGAGGCGGGTGCCCGCCGGCGCAGCAAGAAACGCGAGGCCGCCGAGGAGGCAGCCGCAGCCCGGAAGGAGGGCGCGTGAACGCCATCGTCTTGATCGCGCGGCGCGAGTTCTTCGCCTACCTGCGCTCACCGCTCGGCTCGGCGATCATCGCCGCCTGTCTGTTGATCGACGGGATCTTGTTCTACTTCCGGGCGCTGACACCGAAGCTCTTGAGCGCAGAGGTGCTGCAGGAGTTCATCTACTCGGCGAGCGGCACGACCATGATCGCCGGGCTCGTGCTGTCGATGCGCCTGCTCGCCGAGGAACGTCAGACCGGCACGCTCGTGCTGCTCAACACGGCGCCGGTCAAGGATTCGCAGATCGTGCTCGGCAAGTACCTGTCGGCGCTGACCGTGCTTTCGATCCTGACGCTGCTCACGGCCTACATGCCGATCCTGATCTTCGTGAAGGGCAGCGTCAGCGTCGGTCACATCCTGGTCGGCTATCTGGGCCTGTTGTTGCTCGGCAGCGCGTCGATCGCGATCGGCCTGTTCGGCTCGGCGCTGGCGCGCTCGCAGATCGTGGCCGCCATCATCGGCGCCGGGATCCTGACGCCGATGGTGCTGCTCTGGGCCGTCGCCAAGGCGGTCGATCCGCCGCTCAATCGCTACGTCTCGGCGCTCGCGCTGCACCACGACAATTTCAGGCCGTTCATGCTGGGTCGGCTCGACCTCGGCGCGGTCGCTTACTACCTGGTCGTCAGCTACTTCTTCCTGCTCGCGGCCACCAAGGTGCTGGAGGCACGCCGATGGCGCTGACCGATAAAGAGACCGCTCTAGCTCCCGCGGTCGCCCGCGGCGCAGGCGCGCCGGGCTGGACGATCGTCGTCTACCTCTCGGGCCTCGCCGCGGTTTACCTCGGCGAGCGTGTGCTCGTGGCCTTCGACAAGCTCTCGAGCTTCTCGGTGGTGGCCGGGCTCGTCGCGGCCGTCGCAGCGACGGCGCTGCGCTTCGCGCCTCGTTTCCGGGTCGGCGGCGAGCGCAAATCGATCGAGACCCTGCTGGCCGCGCTGTCGGTGGTCGGGCTGCTCGGTGTGCTCATCTACTTCCTGACCGACGGGGCGCTCTCCCAAAAGCTCGGCATCGACACGATGCCGGTCGAGAAGCGCGACGCGATCCGCGAGTTTTCCCGGGTCGTGTGGGTGTCGCTGATCGTGATCGCCACCGTCCCGATGGTGTTCGTCGAGACCGCGCTGCGCCCGATGCAGAACTCGGAGCGCCCCGAGAGCCGGCGCGTGCGCGCCGCGGCGGGCGCGGGGCTATCGCTTGCGCTCGCGGCCGTTTACGGCTCGCTCGCCGTGTACGCGGCGGGCGGCGTCGATCTGCGCGTCGACTACTCGTACTTCCGGACCTCGCGCCCCAGCGAGTCGACCAAGAAGTACCTGTCCACGCTCAGCGACGAGCTGCGCATCGTCGCGTTCTTCCCCGACGTCAACGAGGTGCGCACCGAGGTCGCGAGCTACCTGCAAGAGTTGAGCGGCGCTTCGCCGAAGCTCAAGATCGAGCTCCACGACCGGCTGCTGGTGCCGAAGCTCGCCAAGGATCTGCGCGCGGTGCAGGACGGCGTGATCGTGCTGTCGCGCGGAGGGCAGACGCAATCGCTGTCGATCGGCACCGAGCTCGACGCTGCGCGTCCCAAGTTGAAGACGCTCGATCGCGATTTTCAGGAGCAGCTGCTCAAGGTGCTGAAGACCCGCCGCACCGCGTACCTCACGGTCGGCCACGGCGAGATCAACGATCGACCGCGCAGCGGGACGACCGAAGAGGGACGCACTTCGCAGATCATCCGCCAGCTGATCCAGCGGCAGAACTTCACGATCCGCGATCTGGGGCTCGCTCAGGGCCTCGGCAAAGACGTGCCGGACGACGCCGACCTCGTGATCTCGCTCGGGCCGACCGAGGTGTTTTCGCCCGAAGAGCTGGCGGCGCTCGGCCGCTACGCAGCGCGCGGCGGCAAGCTCGTGCTCGCGCTCGACGGCGAAGCGTTCTCCACGAGGGACCTGGTTACGGCCGAGCCACAGCCGGTGGCTGCCGCCTCTGCCGCGCCCTCAGCGGCGCCTTCCGCTGCTCCCCCGGCCTCGGCCGCAGCGGTTGCCTCCGCGGCTCCCTCCACCGGGG
>JALYWZ010000565.1 GCA_030852505.1 Myxococcota bacterium
CGCGATGTCTGCGCCGAGCGCCTGGCCGATCTCGCCCACGCCGCGTCCGCGGAGCAGAAGAGCGCCGAGGGCTTCATTGCCTGGCTCGAGCAGCTGCGCGCCGAGATCGGCATTCCGGCGACGCTCGCACCGCTCGGGGTCGGGGTAGCAGACCTCGACCGGCTCGTGGAGACGGCCGTCAGCGACGCCTGCCATCCGAGCAACCCACGTCCGGTGTCGCGCGCCGACTTCGTGACGCTGTTTCGCGCGGCGATCGGAGGGAGCTGAGCGATGACACTGTCGATCGAGAACCCCGCCACCGGCCAGCGCTTGGCCGAGCTCGAGAGCGACGACGCTCGCCGCGTGCTCGACAAGGTGGCGCGCGCGCGGCGCGCTCAACCGGCCTGGAAAAAGCGGCCTCTCGCCGAGCGGAAGGCCGCGATCGCCCGCTTTCGCGATCTCGTCGCGAAAAACCAGCAAGAGCTCGCGCTGACGCTCACACGCGAGATGGGCAAGCCCGTGTCTCAGGCGTTGAACGAGCTCAACGCGCTGACCTCGCGCATCGATTTCTTCTTGGGCGCCGTGGACGCCGTCCTCGCCGACGAGGCCGTGTTCCGCGACAGCGGCGTCGAAGAGCTGATCCGCCACGAGCCGCTCGGCGTGGTCGCCAATGTCTCCGCCTGGAACTACCCCTGGTTCGTGGGCTCGAACGTGTACGTGCCGGCGCTGCTCACGGGCAACACGGTCGTCTACAAGCCGTCGGAGCTCGCGACGCTGAGTGGACAGGCCATGGCCAGGTTGCTCCACGAGGCTGGCGTTCCCGAAGACGTGTTCGTCCCGGTGATCGGAGCGCGCGAGGCGGGGGCGGCGCTCGTGGACGCGCCGATCGACGGCTTCTTCTTCACGGGCAGCTACGCGACCGGTCGCGCGATCGCCGAGCGGCTCGGCCCGCGCTTGTTGCGCATGGGCTTCGAGCTCGGTGGCAAGGATCCGGCCTACGTGACGAGCGACGTCGACGTGCAAAAGGCCGCCGAGAGCCTGGCCGACGGCGCGATGTACAACACCGGCCAGAGCTGCTGCTCCGTCGAGCGGATTTACGTGGAAAAGAGCGTGCTGGAGCCGTTCGTCGAGGCCTTCCTGGCGACGGTGGCAGGATTTCGGCTCGGCGATCCGGAAGACTCGCGCACCTATATCGGGCCTCTGGCGCGGGCCCAGCAGCTCGAGGTGTTATCGGCTCAGGTGGCCGACGCGGTGGCTCGGGGCGGGCGCGTGCTCACCGGCGGCCAGCGCGTGGACCGAGCGGGTAACTACTTTCAGCCGACCGTGATCGGCAACGCCGACAACACGATGCGGGTGCTCCGCGAGGAGAGCTTCGGGCCGATCATCGGCATCGCCGCGGTCAGCGACGACGCGGAGGCGATCCAGAAGATGAACGACACGGAGTACGGGCTCACCGCGGGCGTCTACACGCGCGACCGGACCCGCGCCGAAGCGATCTTGAGCCAGGTGGATAGCGGCAGCGTGTACTGGAATTGTTGTGATCGCGTGAGCCCCCGACTTCCCTGGACGGGACGGCGTCACTCGGGGCTCGGCTCGACGCTCTCCACTCACGGCATTCGAACATTTCTGCAGCCGAAGGCCTGGCACCTGCGGAACCCAGCTTGAAACGCCAGTAACGTTCGACGCGCGCTGATGCGTTCTACGGCGCGAACGCCGTTTACGCGTGTGACATCAGAGCGAAACTCGGCTCCTCGACAATCGCCTGGACGCTGGGAGTCCGACTCGGACTCCGCCTTCGTCCAAGGCCGATTCATGTCACGAGTCATCGTCGAAGCCGAGCCCGAGCCCCTCTCCCTGAACCTGGACCGCACCGCGCTGGTCCTCATCGACATGCAGCGCGACTTTCTGGAGCCCGGCGGCTTCGGCGAGAGCCTCGGTAACGACGTCTCCTTGCTCGGCAAGGCCGTCGGCCCGCTGAAGGCGCTGCTCGCCGGTGCGCGGCGCAAGGGCCTGTTCGTGATCCACACGCGAGAGGGTCACCGTCCGGATCTCTCCGACGCCCCGCGCGCCAAGGTCGAGCGCGGTGCGCCGAGCGCACGCATCGGCGCTCCCGGCCCGATGGGGCGGATCCTGATCCGCGGCGAGCCCGGCCACGACATCGTCCCCGAGCTCTACCCCGCGCCCGGCGAGCCGGTGATCGACAAGCCCGGCAAGGGCGCCTTCTACGCGACCGATCTGCACACCGTGCTCATGAACCGCGGCATCGAGTCGCTGATCGTCACGGGTGTCACCACCGAGGTCTGCGTGCACACCACGGTGCGGGAAGCCAACGACCGCGGCTACCGCTGTGTCGTCCCCAGCGACTGCTGCGGCTCGTACTTTCCGGAGTTCCACGAAATGGGCCTGAAGATGATCAAGGCCCAGGGCGGGATCTTCGGATGGGTGTCGGATTCGACACGCATTCTGTCCGCGATGGGCTGAGTCCAGGCCCGAACCTCACAGGAACCCCGGAGTTATCGCCATGACAGCTGTGACTGCGCCGTTCAAACCCAAGCTCTGGGTACCCGGCGATTGGAATGCTTTCTTCGGCTTCGGCACCAACATCCTCGTCAACCTGCTCACGCTGACGGGGCTTTTGCGCTTCGTGCTCGGGATGCCGGACGACCTCGTGTTCAAGCAGATCTTGCCCGCCGCCGGGCTGATGATGTGCATGAGCACGATGTACTACGCCTACCTCGCCTACAGGCTCGCGCACAAGACCGGGCGAGCCGACGTGTGCGCGCTGCCCTCGGGCATCAGCGTACCGCACATGTTCATCGTCACGCTGGTGATCATGTTGCCGGTCAAGCTCGCCACGGGCGATCCGATGAAGGGACTGCAAGCGGGGCTCACCTGGGTGTTCATTCAGAGCTTCGTGCTGATGGCCGGTGGGTTCTTGGCGCCGATCGTCAGTCGGATCACGCCCAAGGCCGCCTTGCTCGGAGCGCTGGCGGGCGTGTCCATCACCTTCATTTCCATGAAGCCGGCGCTCGAGATGTTCATGACGCCGGCGGTCGGCGTGGTGTGCTTCGCGATCATCCTCGTCAGCTGGTTCGGGGGCGTTAAATACGGCGGCATCCCGGCAGGGCTCGTCGCGATCGCCGCCGGCACCTTGATCGCCTGGGGGTCGAACCTGTTCGGCTTCAACTTCGGCGGCATGAGCACGGCGGGCCTCGCAAAATCTTTCGACACCTTCGGGTTTGCCGTGCCGCATCCGGTAGTGAGCCTCGTGCTCGGCGGGCTGCACTGGGATTTTCTGAAGATCATCCTGGTGACGGCGATCCCGTTCGGCATCTACGACCTGGTGGAGGCGATGGACAACGTCGTCAGCGCGCAGGCCGCGGGTGACGACTACCCGACGACGCGCGTGCTCACCGCCGACGGCGCCGTCAGCCTGATCGGCTGTTTGATGGGGAACCCGTACATCAACGCGGTCTACATCGGTCACCCGGGCTGGAAGGCGATGGGCGGCCGCATCGGGTACTCGGCGGCCACCGGCGTGATGGTGATCCTGCTCTCGTGGTTCGGCGTGATCTCGCTGATGACGGCGCTGATCCCGGTCGTCGCGATCTCGCCGATCCTGCTGTATATCGGCATGCTGATCGGCTCTCAGGCATTCCAGGAGAGCCCGCACAAACACGCTCCCGCGATCGTGGTGGCCCTGGTCCCCTCGCTCGCGGCCTGGGGCAAGCTCCAGATCGACAACTCGCTCGGCGCCGTCGCGAACATCCACCACGTGACACCGGAGATGATCGCGCAGATGCAGCAGACCGGCATCTTCTACCACGGGCTGTCGATCCTCGGCGGCGGCTCGATTCTGTCGGGCGTCGTGCTCAGCGCCACGACCGTCTACATCATCGATCGCGATTACACCAAGGCGGCGGGCTTTGCGGCTGCCGGCGGGCTCTTGACCTTCTTCGGTCTGATGCACGGCGAGCAGATCGGCGCGTTCCAGAACCCGACCGTGGTCGTCGCTTACTTGCTCGTCGGAGCGATCTTGTTCGCCTGCAGCAAGTTCACGGTGAAGGCGCTGCAGCCCGCTCCGGCAGAGGCCCATCCGATGCCCGAGCCCGCGGAGTAGCGGCGCTCCACGGTCAGAGGCGCAAGCGCACGCCCAACAGCCCGCCAGCCACGACGCTCGGCACTTGCCCCGCCTCGCGGCCGCGCACCTCGACGCGCAGCCT
>JALYWZ010000566.1 GCA_030852505.1 Myxococcota bacterium
CCGTAGGCGCGCACCGGGCCGCCGCCCGCGGGCGCCGTCAGCGTGAAGGTGTGCGAGCCCGGCTGCACGTACACCATGCGCGAGGCGTCCTCGATGACCTCGGAGCGCGTGTCGATCACCACCTTTTCCTGGCGATCGATCGAAAGCTCGAGCTTGCCGCCGCGCGGCTGACGCTGAAACCAGACCTCGAAGGTGGAGACCGTGCTGCCGAAGCCGCTCTTCGGCGTGGTGTACACGGCCGAGGCGACGCTCCACGGATCGGAGCTCACCACGTAACCGCCGTAGCCGTAGCGGCGATCCTGCTTGGCGCGGCACTCGTAAATCACGAGGCAGCCCTCCCAACCACCGCCGGGCGTGAACTCGATGCCCTGCTGGCGGTAAGACGGGTGATACCGGTCGATCAGGTGGAAGCCGTGGCCTGCGTCACCGAAGCGAGCCTGCAACCGGCGGCGGATGCCGGAGGTGATGCCGTCCATGCCGAGCACCGAGTCGCCCCAGTGACCGGTGCGCGCGATCGCGCCGTCGATGCCGAGATCGACCTGCGTGAGCTTGGTGAAGTAGCCCTCGAGCCCCTCCGAAAACTCGATGGGGGTCTCGGGGCGCTCGATGCGTGTCTCCGGCGTGTACGCCGGAAACATCGGGCGTGCGGGCCGCGCCGAGCGCTCGCGCACCTTCGCGCTGGCCGCCACGGGCAGCTCGGTCTTTTGCTGGAGCTCCCTCAGCTTCTGGGCTTCCGCCGCTAGCGCCGCTCCTTCGCCCAAGAGCTCGCGCCCGATCACGTTCCAGAACGGCACGTAGCCCGAGCCCGGCGCCCACGGCCGGAGCCCGCCGAGCCCGGGGACGACGTAGGTCGCGCCGATCGAGAGCAGCACACCGCACGCGATGCCGAGAGCTCGCCGCAGAGCGCCGCGGGAGGCTTCCGGCGGCGCCGACTGCGACGCGGCCGCGAGCTCCGTCAGCGGAGCAGAGGTCTGAGCAAACCAGTCCGTCATCCTCGCGAGCCTCGCCTCAGAACGCAAAGTAGATGTTCGCTCGCGGCCCGGCGAGCAACAGGCCGAGCGCGCCGAACAGCAAAGCAAAGCCCACGCCGACCAGCACGGCCGGGGACTCGCGGGTAAAGCGCTGCGCCGCGCGCTCGAACGGCGCGGCCGGTAAGTAATGCAGGACGAAGCCGAGCACCAACAAGCCGAGCACGCACCAGTCCGCAACAGGGGTCGCCCAAGCCAACGCAGAACCGCGCAACAGCTCGGAGAGCGCCTCGTTGCCGAACAGCCCGGTGCGCACGCCGAAGCCGTCCCAGGTCACGAGCTTCTTCAGGATCTCGCGCGCGGCATCGAGCGTGTCTGCCCGGAAAAATACCCGCGACAGCACCGAGAAGTGCAGCGTGATCAGGATGTGCAGTGGGCGCAGCCAACCGACCGCGTCGCTGCGCGGTAAAATCGCCAGCACGAACGCGGTCGCAGCTCCCGCGCCGCCGAAGATCCAGGGGCTCGACAGGCCGACCAGCAGCTTGCCGAACGCTGCCGACAGCCCGAACACGAGCGCCGCGCTCACGAGGCCACGTCCGATGCGACCGAAGAAGCCGACGCCGTCGTGGCGCGTGTAGCGGTTGAACACCATCGCCGACGCCTGGAGCACCGCGTAAATCACGAACGTCCAGCCCGCGCCGTGCCAGATCCCCACGAGAAATAGCGTGAGCCACAGGTTCAGGTACGTCCGCCCCGGACCCAGTCGGCTCCCACCGAGCGGGTAGTACACGTAATCGCGTAGCCAGGACGAGAGCGTCATGTGCCAGCGCCGCCAGAAATCCGCGACGTCCACCGCCTGGTAAGGTCGGTTGAAGTTCTCTGGAAAGCGGATCCCGAGCAGCCGTGCCACGCCGATCGCGATATCGGAGTAGCCGGAGAAATCGCAGTAGATCTGGAGCGTGAAGCCGTAGAGCGCGAGCAGGTTCTCGAGCGAGCCGTACTCGACGGGCGATGCGAACACGCGGTCCACGAACGAGGCCGCGATGAAATCGCCGAACAGCACCTTCTTCACCAGACCGCGCGCGATGCGGAACAGCGACTGATCGAGCTCGTCGCGATCCAGGCGCAGCGGCCGATCGAGCTGCGGGAGGAAATCCGAAGCGCGCACGATCGGCCCCGCCACCAGGTGGGGAAAGAACGAAAGGAACAGGCAAAAACGCAGCGGGTTCCGCTCGGCGGGCGAGCGGCCGCGGTACACGTCGATCACGTAGCCGACGGCCTGAAACGTGTAGAAGCTGATGCCGACCGGCAAGAGCGGCGCGAGCACCGGCAGCCACGGACCCCTGCCCGCGAGCGCGGCCCCCTGGTTCACGGCCGCGGACAGGAAGCCGACGTACTTGAAGTAGCCGAGCAGCCCGAGGCTCACGCAGATCCCGAGATAGAACCAGACCTTCCCGTAGCGCTCCTCGGGCCCGAGCGGCTGGCCGCGGCTGCGAGCGCGGTCGCGCGCGGCCTCGATGCCGATGCCCGCCAGATAACTGGTGAGGGTGGTGAACAGCAGCAGCCCGGCGAAGTACCAGGGCGTGGGCAGTGGCCCGTCGACGGGCTTCGACCCGCCCATGTAGAAGAAGTAGCTCGCCGACGTCACCCACAGCGCGCGGAGCACGAACTGTCCGCGGAGGGCCCAGTAGCCCGCGAACACCACGGCGAAGAACAGCAGGAAATCGAAGCTCGCGAACAGCATCTCGGCCAGCCGCGAAGGCGCGGCGCCGCCCCACGATCTCGGCGGCGACAGCCGCGATACCCCGAACGCAAAGCGCCCGCTAGCGCCCCGTGCTTCGGGGCGTTTCGAGGCGCCGATTGGCCTTTTTCGAGGCCGCCCGCAGGGCCCCGCGCGCAAACTTCGCTAACTGGCCGTCGCCGAGCAAGGCCTCCTTCTGGGACCTCGCCAGGCGCTTGATCGCGAGCTCCAGCCGGAGCGCGTTGGTCTTGGACGCGCAGCGCCGGGTCGCGCACAGCTCGAACGGGCCCCGGCTGCGCGTGTAACGCGCCCCTCGCCCGGCCGCGTGCGCGGCGATCCTCGCTTCGACGTCGCGGGCGATGCCGGTGTAGAGGCTGCCGTCCCCGCAGCGCACGACGTACACGAACCAGAAATCGAGCAGACGCGTTGGACTCAAGGGAACATCACCCGATCTCGGAGGAGTGCTACGTATCCGCGGAGAAGGTGCGCGGCAATTCTAGAGCGAGCGCACACCTGGCGAGAGGGTATGACAGCGGCTGTGACTGCGGTCGTGACAGCGGAGACCCAAGCGGTCGCGGCATTGCGCGGGCAGCGGGATTGACCTAGGCTGGGCCACTGGTCGTAGTAAGAGACGGCCGGACGTGCATGAAGCGATGACTATCCCCGCAGGTGACGAGAATGCTCTCAGCGAGCTGGTGGCGGGGAAGTATCAGCTGACGCGCTTGGTCGGACAGGGCGGCATGGGCGCAGTTTGGGAGGGCGTTCATACGACGCTCGGCACGCGCGTCGCCGTCAAGTTCATCGAGTCGCAGTACCTCGAGAACGCCGAGGCGCGCACGCGCTTCGAAAACGAGGCCCGCGCTGCGGCCGCGCTGCAGAGCCGTCACGTCGTGCAGGTCTTCGATCACGGCCTGATGCGTGACGGGCGGCCGTACATCGTGATGGAGTTCTTGTCGGGCGAGCCGCTCGACAAGCGCCTCGATCGCGTCAACAGGCTCACGCCGATCGAGACGGCGCGGATGGTCGTGCAGATCTGCCGCGCGCTGTCGAAGGCGCATCAAGCCGGCATCGTGCACCGCGACCTCAAGCCCGAGAACGTGTTCCTGGTCTGGGACGCGGAGGAGAACGCGGACGTGACCAAGGTCGTGGACTTCGGCATCGCCAAGTTCGCGGATCGCAGCACGATGACCTCCGCGACGCGTACCGGGTCCGTGCTCGGCACGCCGTTCTACATGAGCCCCGAGCAAGCGCGCGGGCTGCGTAGCGTGGATCATCGCTCCGACCTCTGGTCGGTCGGCGTCATCGCCTATCAGTGCCTCGTCGGCCGTCTGCCGTTCCACGGTGAGTCGGTGGGGGATCTGCTGGTGACGATCTGCACCGCACCGCTGCCGATCCCGAGCGTCGAGGCGCCGGACATTCCGGCCGGCTTCGACCACTGGTTCGCGCGCGCGCTGGCGAGAAACCCCGACGAACGCTTCCAGAGCGCCGCCT
>JALYWZ010000567.1 GCA_030852505.1 Myxococcota bacterium
GCACTCGCGGGCGCGGCAGCGGGCCCCGGGCGGACAGATCCAGCCCGATTCGAGCTGGCACTCGTTGTCGCAGCCGTCGTCCGGGGCGGTGTTGCCGTCGTCGCAGGTCTCCGTGCCCATCAGCTTTCGGTCGCCGCACTTCACGCGCGACACGCAGGGCTCGCCGGGGACCAAGCAGTCGTACAGGTCTTCGATCTTGCAGAGCGCGCTGCAGCCGTCGCCGCCGACGGGCGGGTCCTCGCCGTCGTCGCACTGCTCGCCGTTCTGCGCGTTCAAGGCGCCGTCGCCGCACCACGAGATCAGGGTGCAGAGCTGGCCGGCGATCGGGCAGTCGTAGCCCGGCGTGATGTCGCACTCGGCGGTGCAGCCGTCGTCGGGGTTGGTGTTACCGTCGTCGCAGAACTCGCCGAAGCTGATGCGCGCGTCGCCGCACACGTCTTCGGTCGCCTCTTCGCAGACGCCGCCGAGGCCGCCCTCGGTCGGACACAGGTAACCGGGCTCCACCGACTTGCAGTCCGCGGCACAGCCGTCGTCGGGCGCGGTGTTGCCGTCGTCGCAGGCCTCGTCGCCCACGACCTCGAGATCACCGCAGACGATCGTGGTCTCGCACGGCTCGCCCGGCTTGGGACAGCGGTAGAAGGGCTCGAGCGTGCAGCGGCCGGTGCAGCCGTCGCCGGGGGTGGTGTTGCCGTCGTCGCAGTCCTCGTCGTCGCTGAGCTTGGCGTCGCCGCAGAACTGCAAGAGCTCGCACTCTTCACCCGGAACCGGACAGCGGTAGTCGGGCTCCAGCTGGCACTCGTCGCTGCACCCGTCGTCGCTCTCGGCGTCGCCGTCGTCGCAGGTCTCGCCGAAATTCACGGCGCCGTCGCCGCACTCGGCGCTCGCTACCGGTTCACACTCCTCTCCGGGCTCTCGGCAGGCGAAGCCCTCTTCGACCTGACAATCGGCGTCGCAGCCGTCGTCTGGCTCGGCGTTGCCGTCGTCACAGGCTTCCGCGCCAGAGACCACGGAGTCCCCGCAGGCCACGGTGGACACGCACGGCTCGCCCGGTTCTTCGCACTCGAAGTTCGGTTCGACGCGGCACAAGCCGCTGCAGCCGTCGCCGGCGCGCGCGTTGCCGTCGTCGCAGACCTCGCCGTCGTCGACCACGCTGTTGCCGCAGGTGAGCCCGGTACAGCCGTCGCCGGTACAGGCACCGCCAGCGCCGCCTTGCTGAGTCGTGGCGCCGGTGCCGCCGGAAGGCACCACCACCGTGCCCATGCCGCCCGACGCGGGGCCTGACGTCATTCCACCTTGTCCCGGGCCGTTCTCGTCCGGAGTAGTCGGCACCACCAGGGACGGATCGTCGCCGCACCCTGCAAGCGAAAGCAAAACCAGCGCGAGCGTGTGCAGCGCCGAAGGCGGACGTCTCAGCATCCCCACTCCTTATCCCGTGGGCTTCCGGAACGGAATCGGAAACACACCCGTCTTCGCGGCAAAGCTTGCCACCAAGCCGGCGCTCATGAGCCAGCGCGGCGACGCCTCGCGTCGAGGGGCTGGGCCAGAGTGCGGACCAGCTTTCGCGGAGTTAGCCGGCGGCCCGCGCCGAGATCAGCCAGGTGCTCGAGGGCGCGAACACTCCGCCCGCTCGCTCGAACCGGGACAGCACCTCGCGCAGGCCCAAAAGTACGCGCTCCCGGTACTGGTCGGCCGCATCGCCCGCGAGCCGCAGGATCTCGCCAGCGGGTCCGAGCGCGAGCGCGAACTCGACGGCGTCGTCGAGGTCACGGCCGATGCGGATCTCTGCGTCGTTCCGGTTGAAGCGGATTTCGGAGAAGCCGGAGGCGATCAGCTGGTCGCTCACCAGGTCGGCGCCGCTCATCGAGAAGGGGCCGGGGCCGCAGGTCGGGGCGTCGCTCTCCTGCTTCTCGCGTTCGGGCACGATCGAGCGCACGCACTGCTCGGCGGCGTAGAGCCAGTCGTTGTCTTCGCGCTTGCGCCAGACGACGAGCACGAGCGGCGCACCGGGCTTCAAAGAGCGGCGCACGTTGCGCAGCGCAGCCACCGGCGACGAAAAGAACATCGTGCCGAAGCGCGAGAAAGCGAAGTCGTAGGGACCGCCCAGGGGCTCGCTCTGCACGTCGAGCGAAAGGAAGCGGACGTTGTCGAGGCCGGCTTCTTCTGCGTCGCGGCGCGCAACCTCGATGAAGTTTTCGGCGGCATCGACGCCGGTCGCCTGACCGTGCTTGCCCAGGCGCCGGCCGAGCTCGATGGTGGAGTCCCCGAAGCCGCAGCCGATGTCGAGCAGCGAACCCGAGCTGGGCGGTGGGGTCAGCCGCAGCGCTTCGCTGCCGTGGTGCGCGAGCCCGCTCGTGAGCAGCGGCCGAAAGCGCACGAACTTCTCGAACAGCACCGTGTTCCAGGCCGTGATCGCTTCGTCGTTGACCGAGCCGCCGGTGTTTGCCACGGCGGTTACCTTGTCACGCTGCGGGGGCTCGTCTAGGCTCCCGCGGAAGCAGCGGGAAAAGCAGTGAAACTCGAGATCAGCTTGCACGCAGCTCTCGGCGCGTGCCTCGTGTCCGGGCTGGCGATCGCCGCGGCAGCGGACTCGGTCGTGGCGCACGTCGGCGATCGGACCATCACGGCAAAGGCCGTCGTGCAGCGCATCGAGAAGACACCGGCCGCGCACCTCCAGTCGCTGTCCGAGGGCAGCACGGGCTCGCCCGCGAAGGTCGTGCTCGATCGCCTGCTGATCCCGGAGTTGCTCGGAGCGCTGGAGGCAGAGCGCCGCGGGCTCGAAAAGACGCCGCGTGTCGCGGACCGCGTGCGCGAGATCTTGCGCCAGGCCGCCGACCGCGCGGTGCGCGCCGAGACCATCGCCAAGGAGCCCGCGACGCCGGCGCAGATCCAGGAATACTTCGAGGCGAACCGCTCGAAGTACGAGCAGCCGCTCAGGATCCGCATCTGGCGCATCCTGGTCGACAGCGAAGACTCCGCAAAGAAGCTGATCGAAGAAGCCAAGGCCGCCAACCGACCCGCCAAGTGGAGCGATCTGGCGCGCGAGCATTCGCTCGACAAGGCGACGCACATGCGCCAGGGCGACCTCGGTTTCGTGCGCGCCGACGGCAGCACCGACTCCCCGCGCGTTCGCGCCGAGCCCGCGCTGTTCAAGGCCGCCGAAACCGTGAAAGATGGCGAGATCGTGGCCGCGCCGGTCCCCGAGGCCGGCAAGTTCGCGGTGATCTGGCGCCGCGGCTCGCTGCCCCCGTCGAAACGCACGCTCGCGCAAGAGAGCAACGCCATCAAAGAGCTACTCGAGCGCCAGCGCGTCGACGCAGCGAGCGACGCCCTGATCGCGTCGCTCCGCAAACAATACGTCAAGGACGAAAAGCCCGATCTGCTCGACACGCTCCCCGACAAGCTCTTCGGCGACAAACTCCCGCGCCCCCGCCCCGCAGTCAGCGTCAACCTGCCGCCCGCCATGCGAAAACCCGAGCCCGGTCCCGACGGCAACCGCTGACCAGTTGGTGACGCTCGTGCCATCGCACTGCACGGTGCGAGCGAGTCCTTCGCTGAGGAAGTCGCGCACGCTCTTGGCGTCGCCGTGAGCCGAGTAGAAAAAACTGACCCAGCAGGCGTTGGTCCAGCACCACATGGCGCCGGTGCGGATCCCCTCGGCGACGCTCGCGTCGAGCACGGGGATGCCGGTAGCGTCGGTGCCGAGCGGCTCGAGAAGGGGCGCCTCTGCCCGTCATTCTCTTCTTTCGCGCCGCCAGCAGCTCTACATCCGCCGACACCGCCGTGTGGCTGCGAATTCAGCGCCTGGTGCAAGCGCGTACATGGGTGACAAAACAGACCGACGACATGGGTGACACTTTTTCACCGTGGTTGGCGTCGCCGACGTCGTCGTTTTCGGGGCATGACGCCGTCGGCTCTGACTAGCAGCCCGAAGTTGCGCGCGTTGCGCAGCTCACGGGTGCGTCTCACGTCGAGAATTCCCAGGAGGATGGTGCCGAAGAAGACTCGCCAGCGGTCGTTGTCTACCTCTTCAAGACCGACGAGCTCGTTCTTGAGGCAACACGCTGAGGTACCACTGCGAGCCGCGCCAGCTGATGACACCGTTGGGGTAGGTGCGACAGACGTCGAAGTGGTCGGGGTATTCCAGCTCAGGCAAGAGTCGAGGGAAAGCTCGCAACGCTGGCCGGTAGAGCGTCGAAG
>JALYWZ010000568.1 GCA_030852505.1 Myxococcota bacterium
GGCACAGCCAGGGCCGTGCCGGAGCCCGCGTTTCACCCAGCGCCGAGCCTGCACCCACGGTCGGCCCCAACCGCTGCCGCCTGATCCGCGAAGCGGTCACCGAGCTGCTCGCCAAGCGCCGCCGCCACCTCGGCCGCTATTTACGCGAGCAGGCTCGTCCCTTCACCGCGGACGAGTCGCTGGTGCAGGTGCTCCTCACCTCCCTCGAGCACGGCTTCCTGTCCGTCGCGCCTGCTCCGCTCGCGTACCAACACCGTCACCTCGTCTCTCACCTACCGGGTGGCGAGCAACCGCTCGCTTCCGACAAGCTGGCCCCGAGCCGCGCCTTCACCAAGCTCGTCGAGGCCGAAGTGCGGTTGGGACGAAAGATCGCGGGCGGCGAGAGCTGCGTCGATCTGGGGGCTGCACCGGGAAGCTGGACTTACGTGGCGGTGCAGCGCGGAGCGCGAGTCACGGCCGTCGACCGAGCGGAGCTCCGCGCCGATCTGCTCGCGCACCAGCGCGTCCGGTTCCAGCGCGGCGACGCCTTTCGCTTCGAGCCCCCAGCGCCCGTGGATTGGCTGCTCTGCGACGTCATCGCCGAGGCCGAACGCACGGCGGAGCTGCTCTTGCGCTGGCTCGAGAACGGCTGGTGCGGCCACTTCGTCGTCACGCTCAAGGTAGACGACAGCGGCAGCGTGCCCTTGCTCGAATCCCTGAAGCGCGAGCTTCCGCGCCACACCAGCGAGCTCCGTCTGTTGCGCCTCTCCGCCAACAAGAAAGAGGTCTGTGCGTTCGGCGAGCGCGCGTGATCCAGAAGAGCTCTCTCGAACACGACTTTGCAGTCAGGATCCTGACTGGGACTCGGGCCCGCAGGAAGGTCATCTGGGGCGCTGCCCGCGACCGTCAGCCGCGCGCGCCACGACTACCTCCCCCGAGCCGCGCGCAGCGAAGCGAGCACGGCTCTTGGGGGAGGTCGGCGAGCGAAGCGAGACGGGTGGGGGCAACCGCCATCCCTGTTCACGGGGGCGGCACGCGCCGCCCCTCCCCGCCGAAGTGAATTCGTCGGGGCCCCTCCCCACGCGCTCACTCTTTTCGTCGGAGTTTTCTGCCAATCTCGGCAGATTCCTAACCGCTTGTCGCTCTAGTTCTGGCACTTCGGATAGAAGTCTTCGAAATCCTTGTTGTTGCAGAAGGGCATGGTGTCCTGCACGCGGACCTTGCAACAGCAGCCGACCTCGCCGTTCGGGGCCGTGACGAGCTGGCACTGCTGCTGGACGAAGATCGTGCACAGGCCGTCGTGCAGCTCGTGGAAGCCGCTGCGTGCCTCACACGCGTCCTGATCGTCGAGCTGTGGGAAGCAACAGCGGTTCCTGTCTTCGGGTTGGATGGCGAGGCTCGACTCGCCGACCTCTTCGACGGCTTCCGGCGCGCTCGCGGGATCGCCCGACGCGCAACCGAGCAACAAACACGGCAGAAACAGCAACAGACACAGCCATTCGTGGTTCGATTTCATGACGACCTCTCGGGTTGGGGTGGTTCGCCCCTCCGCGGGCCACCGCGGCGAGTCAAAGGGTTGTTCGCCGCTGCTTCCGTGAACCTGACGCCGGCCACTAAACAAAGTGCGCTTATCGCGCGGGGCGATCGCGGCTATTCCGAAGGACGGATGGCTTCGCAGGCTCTGGTGAAGCGCGCGCTCGCGGGAGATCGCGCCGCGATCGAGGCGCTCGTCGTGGAGCTGAGCCCCATCGTTCAGGCCCGCGTGGGGGCCGCGCTGTTCCGCTGCGGGCGCTCCTCACGTCAGGAGCTCGAAGATCTGACTCAGGAAATACTCATGGATTTGTTCACGGGCGACGGGCGCGTGCTCGCGAGCTGGGAGCCGGAACGCGGTCTCAGCCTGGCCTCGTTCGTCGGCCTAGTGGCTCAGCGGCAGGTGTATTCTCGATTGCGGAGCCGCCGGCAAAGCCCGTTCACGCAAGAGCCGACGGATCCGAGCGCGCTCGAGGCTTCACTGTCCGCGTCCGCGCCCGCTCACACCGCGGAAGAACCGTTCGCCGCGCGCGAGATGCTGCGCTTGCTGTTCGCGCGCTTGCACGCCGAGCTCTCGCCCAAGGCGCTCGAGATGTTCTACCGTTTGTACGTCTGGCAGCAGGAGCCAGAGCGGATCGCCAACGAGACCGGCACCAAGCTCGACGCGATTTACCAATGGCGGAGCCGGCTGAAGAAGGAGGTCGCCGAGCTCGAAGCCAGTCTTTCGCAAACGCGCGGCCCGACCCATCCGCTCGTGCTCCTTCGGTCTCCAACCCCCGGCGGCTCCGATGCCTCTTCCTGAGCAAACCCTCGCTGAGCTTTCGCGCCTGGCTCGCGAAGACGAGGCGCTCGAGCAGCGCTTGCCGCCGGAGCTGTCGACGCCGATCTCCGCGGAGAAGACGGCCGCGCTCGTGGGCGCGATCCACGGCAAGCTCGGCGCCCGCACCCGGCGCCGGAACTTCCTCGCAGCGGGCGGGGCAGTCGCCGCGATGGCCGCGGGCGTGGCCGTGTTCTTCACGGTGGGTCGCGACGGGAAGCCGCTTCCGCTTTACGAGGCGCGCGTGGAGGGTGGTCAACAGAGCGAGCGCTCGAGCGCCCCGCACAACGAAGTGCTGCGGTTGCGCGCTGGCTCGAAGCTGCGGTTCGAGCTCCGCCCGCAGAGCGATTTCCCCGAGCCCGTTCGCGCGCGAGTCCAGATCCTCGGCGCCGGCAAGAATCTCGAGCTCGACGAGCAGCGTTCGCCAGCGGGAGCGTTGAAGCTCGAGGTCCGGCTCCCCGCGTCGCTGCCGGAGCGGGGAGAGATCGTGGTGACGGTCGAGGGCGCGAGCTCCTCCCCAGGCACACAACGGTTTTCGTGGCCATTCGAGCGCTCTCCGTAGTGCTGTTTTGCGTCGCGGGCGCTCTGTCGTCGCGCGATCGAGGCACGGCAGGTCGGCTCGAGCTCGAGTTCGCGGGCTGCGCACGGGTGCGGCCAGGTCCGGTCTGCGAGCTCGGTCGCAGGCGCGAGCTCACGCTCTGGGTGCCGGGCGCGGAGAAGCCGCAACTCGGAGCCGCGGCCAGGGTTCGCAGAGCGAAGCTCGTCGAGTCGGGGTGGCAACTGCTCCTCGACGTCGCTCCGGCGGCGCGCGTGCTGCGGGTGCGCGCCGGCGAACGCTGGGCAGAGCTTCGGATCGCGGAGAGCTCCGAGCCGGCCCGGCTCCGCGAGCTCGCAGAGCTCTGGCGGGACGGCCACTGGGAGCAGGTCCGCGCAACGCTCGACGCGGCGGAAGCCGAGCTCGAGGGTCCGGAGCGCGAGCGCATTGCCGCTTTCCGCGCCCGGCTCGCGCTGCGTGACGGCGACAACGCCCGCGCCGCGAGCGAGCTCGAACGAACCGCGAAGAGCGCGCAAAATGCCGGACTATTGCTCGAGGCCGGCCAGGATCGCTTCGCCGCGGCGTACGTCCGAACGGTGCGCCTCGGGCAATACGAGCACGCTCGCCTCGAGCTCGACGCCACGGCCGAGCTCGACGCGGTCCCCGAGGTGCGCGCGCGCCTGGCCTATCACCGCGGCATCCTCGCCAGAACGACCGGCGACACGCAGGGCGCGCTGACCGAGCTTCGCGAAGCCAGCGTGCGCTCGCGGCGGCTCGATCTCGTCGCCGACGAGCTCACCGCGCGCCAGGAGCTCGCGCTGATGCTGAATCGGCTGCACCGGCACGCCGAAGCGCTGGCCGAGCAAGAGGCGGTCGTCGCGCGCGACGCCGAGCTGCCGAGCTGCGTGGACGCGCTGCGCTGGGAGAACCTTTCGTGGATCCTGTTGAGCCAGCCCGAGCCGTCGTTGGAGCGAGCCGCCGTGGCGCTCGATCGGGTGGAAAGCCTGCAACCGCGCTGTCCGGACCCGCTGAGCCGCCGCAACCAGGCGCTGAACCGCGTGCAGCTCGCGCTGCTGCGCGGGGAGCTCACGAACGCTGCGACACTCCTCCGCGCGCTCGAAGGCGACGCCACGGGTCGAAGCACCCGGCTCGCGGCGTGGCAGGCGCTATATTCGGGCAAGCTGTGGCTGGCTAGAAAGGAGGGCTCACGCGCCGTCGCGGCCTTCGAACGAGCCGCCGCGCTCGCCGAGAGCGCTCGGCTCTTGGACTGCGGCTACCTCGCGAAGCTCGGACGCGCGCGCGCCCTCGCGCAACGGGGAGACTCGGACAGCGT
>JALYWZ010000569.1 GCA_030852505.1 Myxococcota bacterium
GGCGACCGGAGGCGCTTCCAGCGGCGGCGGGACCGCTGCCACGACCGGCGGGGTCGTCGCGACCGGCGGAAGACCGAGCGCGAGCGGCGGAGCCAGTGGTGGTATCACCTCGGAGGGCGGCTTCGCGAGCGGCGGCGCTGGCGCGCCCAGCGCCGGCAGCTCGGGCAGCAGCACGGCTGGCGGTGGCGGAAGCGGCGGCGGCGGAAACGGCGGAGGCAAGAGCGGCGGTGACGCGGCGCTCTGTCCTCCCGGGATCACTCGCACGCTCACGGTCGCCAGGGATGGCAGCGGCGATTTTTCGACCGTCCAGAAGGCCGTCGATTCAATCGCGAGCGGCAGCTCCGAGCGCGTCCGCATCGACCTAAAAGCGGGCACCTACGAAGAGAAGCTCACGATCGCGAGCCGCAGCAACCTGTGCCTCGTCGGTGAGGGCGCCTCGACGACGATCTTGACGTACGCGGATAGCAACATGGCCGTCGGCAGCACCAGCGGCAGCGCCAGCGTGTTGGTCAGCGCCAACGACTTTTCCGCCGCCAACCTGACCTTTCAGAACACGCACGGCCCGGGCTCGCAAGCGGTTGCGCTGCGCACGACGGGTGAGCGCCAGCAATTTTTGAATTGTCGCTTCGTTGGCTACCAGGACACGCTCTACACGCACCAGGGCTCTCAATATTTCAAGAACTGCTACGTCCAGGGCAACACGGACTACGTGTTCGGCGGCGCGACGGCGGTGCTCGAGAACTGCGAGGTGCGCAACGTGGAGGGCGGCAGCGCGGTCGCTGCACCGAATACGGACCCGGCGCGCGGCTACGGCATCGTGTTCCTCGGTGGGAAATTCACGGCCGCTTCCGGCGTTCGCGCGGGCTCGGTCGGTCTCGGCCGGCCGTGGGGCGCGGACGGTGCGGCCGCGTATCTGCGCGTCGAGCTGGGCGCGCACATCATCGCCGCGGGCTTCGTGCCGATGTCGGGGAACCAACCGGAGAATGCCCGCTTTCACGAGTACCAGAGCACCGGCGCCGGCGCGGGCACGAGCAATCGCTCCGGCTACCAGATGAGCTCGACGGAAGCGGCCAAATACACGGTTGCGAGCGTGCTGTCGGGCTGGACCCCGAGCTACAGCCAGTAGCGCCGTTCGGTGCGACAACTCGCCGCATTGTGACCGGCGCGCGTTCGTAGCATCGGATCCTCCTTTGCCGAGGAGTGACCCGATGAGGATCCGAACGATCAATGCAGCGCTTGGTACAGGTTTCAGCTTCGTGTTCGCGAGCTCTGTCGCAAACGCGCACATCGGGATCACCGGTCCGGGCTTGGCCGGTACCAACCAGATCGTGACTTTCGGTGTCGGGCACGGCTGCGAGGGCAGCGATACGCGCAGCGTGCGCGTCGAGATCCCACCGGAGGTGCTGTCCGTGCGCGCTGTCGACAGCAACCTGGGCCGGGCTTCCGTGGAGCTCGATGATGCGGGGCTCGTTCGGTCCGTGACCTGGGAAAAGCCCGAGGAAGAGCTGCTCCCGAGCGACACCAACTACTACACGCTGGCGTTGCGCCTGAGCGTCCCGAACCGGCCGTTCACGACCGTGTATTTCCCGGCGTACCAGACCTGTCAAACGGCCGACGGGGAGCTGATCGAGGTGGCCTGGTCAGCCGCCGTTTCCGAGGACGAGCTGCCCGAGGGCGAAGAACCCGCCCCCGCGCTCACGATCCTCCCGCCGCGCACTCCCGGCTGGAACCAGCTCACGCTGCCGGTCGACATCGACGACCTGTCCGCCTTCTTCTCCGACGCGCAGATCGTGTGGAAGGGCGATGCGGCCTACAGCGCGAACGCGATCACGACCGAGCTCATCGCCGACACCGAGGGCGTCAGCGCGCTCACCTCACTCGCGGCGGGCGACCAGATCTGGGTGAAGTACTGATGTCGGTACGGCGCAGCGCGTTCGTGTGCGGCGTCGCGCTCGCGGCGCTCTTCACCGCGTGCGACGACGACGGGAGATCGAGCAACGGGACAGGTCCGAGCAACGACGCTGGTGCGGGCGGCGAGCACGCGACGACGCGCGCGGCCTGTCTCGATCGGCCGGGAGAATTGCAACGCCCGCCGAGCCGCGGATTGCCGTGCGATTTGCTTCCGCCGAGCTTCGAGCGCTGACGCTCGCGCGTGGAATCGCTCATTGAAACGAGGGCGCGGCTCTCTAGAGTGAGAGCATGCTTGGAAAAGTCCGTCATTGCCCATCTCCGCGCTGGGCGCTGCACGCGTCTGCCGTCATCGCCGCTCTGCTCTCCAGCTTTCATACGGTCGTCGCCCGTGCGGACGTCGAAGTCGAGACGGAGGCCGAAGCGGCGATTGTCGCCGCCACGAGGAACGACGTGCGCGTCCCGGGTGACTCGGGTACGGCGTTTTCCCTGGTCGACGATTTCTCGACCTCCGCGAGCCCTGCTTTTCGCGTCCGCGCGGGGGTGCGCATCGCCGAGCGGCACCTGGTAACGGCGCTGTACGCGCCGCTCACTTTGAATGCGACGGGAGAGCTCGACCGGGATCTGGAGTTCGAGGGCGCCTCGTTTCCGGCGGGGGCACCGCTACACGCCGTGTATCGCTTCGACTCCTACCGGCTGACGTACCGCTACAGCTTCGTGCAGAACGCCTCGCTCGAGCTCGCGGCCGGCGCGACCGCCAAGATCCGCGACGCGGAGATCGCGGTTTACGGACCGGCGAAAGGGCGGAAGACCAACACGGGGTTCGTCCCGCTCTTGAACCTGCACGCCGAGTGGCGGCCCGGTGCGGGCAAGCTCGGGTTGCTGTTCGACGCCGACGCGCTCGCGGCGCCGCAGGGGCGAGCCGAAGACGTGCTGCTCGCGGTTCTGTGGTCTGCGCGGGACGGCGTCGATCTCTACGCCGGATACCGCACGTTGGAAGGCGGCGCCGACAACGACGAAGTGTACAACTTTTCGTGGTTTCACTACGGCGCAGTCGGAATGCGGGTGCGGCTCTAAATTTGGGCCTCAGGGAGCCCGGGATCCGGGCTGACAGCGCGCGTAGCTCCGGATGAAGTCGAGGAAGCTCTGGTACGCCGGATCGTCCTCGCCTTCGAACTTCTGTCCACCGCCGTGAGGCACGCCGCCGCTGTACTCGGTGAGCGGCTTCAGCAGTAGCAGGCTCTGCTCGGGATCGGCGAGGTCGAGGTAGCCGGCTTCGGTCGCGAGGCGCAGCGTCTCGATCGAGCCGTTGCTGCAGGTGCCGCGCGTGCTGATCCAACGCGGGATCGACGGATCTTCGTCGAGCTCGTTGTCGAAGTGACAGGGGAAGCAGCGGTTGCGGAAGGCATAGACGTCGTCGAGGAAGCGCTGCTCGAGGGCGCGCGCGGTGCAGTCCGGGTCGCCCGTGGCGGGGACGGGAGGCTCCGCCGGATCGGGCTCGAGGCGACAGCCGGAGCGCGAGGTCGGCGCGCTGCACGCGGCGCCCTCACACGCGCTCGGACAGGCCGCGCTGGCCTCGATCCATTCCAAGAACCCCTCGTACTCGGCGTCGATCACGCGCTCGGTGATGAGCGCGCTGTCGGGTCGGGCGCGCTGGATCCAGGTCAGGATCTTGCTCTGCTTCGGTTGCGCGGGGTCGACGAGCCCGTCGGCCACGAGGCACGCCATGGTTTCGCAAGGCGTCGAACGGACGAACGCCGCCAGGTCGACGCCGGAGAGGTGACACTGATTGCAGGTCTTCGGATTGTCGTCCAGCAGCAGGGGTTCAATCCGTCGCTCGTAAACTTCGAGCGGCGGAACCTGGCAGGACTCGGGCGGGTCGTCCGACACGCACCGCGTCGAACCCACTCCGAGCGCTACGACAGCGAGCCACGCGCCGAACCGAGGGTGTTGGCGCGGCCTCGTCGCTCGGCACCGGGCGGTCATGCGAGGCGCAGCATAGCGCGCAGGGAGTCGGAAACAGGCGATGCTCTCCGAGGGGTGGCGTCGGGGAGCGCGCGCGGGCAAACTGCCTGAGCTGACGGGCACCGATCGGGGTACTTAAGGACAGAATGGCGTTTTTCGAGAGCCAGCTCCGGCCGTTTTGGGCCGTCGCCGTGCTTTCGCTCGGCTGCTCGGGTGAGGTGGGCGAGGGCACCTTCGACGCTTCGCAGGTCGGCAACGA
Organism: Myxococcota bacterium; assembly: GCA_030852505.1. Taxonomy (GTDB): domain Bacteria; phylum Myxococcota_A; class Polyangia; order Polyangiales; family Polyangiaceae; genus PMG-095. Next base: position 4,133 of record JALYWZ010000569.1, read on the forward strand.
GCCTGGCAGCGGCGGCTCGGCAGGGGCGGCTGCGCCGGGCCGGGGCGGGCGCTCGGGTAAT
>JALYWZ010000570.1 GCA_030852505.1 Myxococcota bacterium
CCCCGGGTCGAGCGCCTCGTCGAGCAGGTGCAAGATCGATCCCGGCTGGTAGCGCTGGACCTGCCCGACCGGATCTTCCCGGCCGTCCACCTGCATCATCTGCCCGACCTTTTCGGCCAGCGTCATTCGAGACAGCAGATCTTCGACGCGGCGCTCGATCGACAGGGACGGATCGCGATAACTCGGCGAAGTCACGGTCGCGACGATGACCGTGAGCGAAAGCTCTGACAAGCCCTCAGAAGGCTCCCGAGTACCCAAACCCAAAGCGAGAGGCGGGCGAGCCGCTCCGCACGCCGAGGCTTGCCCGGGACACCGAGGCGCTCTCGGTTTCTTCTCGCGGGTGCAACAGCAACGGGACGAGCACCCCGACGGCGGTCCCGACCAGCGACCCCGTCAGCACGTCCGTGGGCCAGTGCACGTCGGAGGCGACGCGCATCGCCGCGGCGGTCCCCGCCAGCACCCCGCCAGCGGCCAGCACGAACGGCGCCTCCGGGTAGCCGCGCAAAAACGAAAGGGTGCTCGCGGCACTCGCCAGGGTGAAGGCCACGCTCGAGTCGCCCGAAAAGAAGGAAAGGTTCTTTTCCTCGCTCTTCGCGCCGAACTCGCAGACGTCACCCCGGCCGTAAAAGTAGGCCGGGCGGCGGCGCGCCACGAGCTTCTTTACCGTGATCGTGAGGGCCAGGTTGAGCATGATCGCCTCGCTGACGATGGCGAGATTTTCGAGCGCGTGCCGGTCCGGCTCGTCGTGGGCGAGCGGCAGCAGCACGGCCGTGCCGATCGCGCCGAGCGGCAGGACACCGAAAGCGAGCGCGTGGCTCACGAACGCCACCTCGTCCCGACCCGAGTCCGGCCAGGGCGAGTGCAGGAACAAGTCGATGCCCGGCGGCGAGCACCAGCGACACTCCTCCGGTAGGGGCAGCAGCAAGCTGCCGACCGTGAGCGCCGCGGCGCCCCCGAGCTCGAGGGCAAACCGCCCACCGCTTCGGTGCTCGAGCTCCTCGGCAGCCGCGGTACGAGGGCCCAGCAGCGAGAGCGCCAGCAGCGCCGCTCCCGAACCGCGAGCCAGGCGTCGCACCTGCCGTCCTTGTTCGCGCCCCATTGGTTCGGCGTCCTGATCTAGTGGCCCGTTTGCGCGATTGCACGCAGTTTCCGCAGGTTATCGCGCACCTGCGACGCCAGGCGATCCACTGTGGGTCAGAAAGTTCAGGTACTTTGTTCGCCGGGCGGGTACTCTGCTTGCGGGCACGAACCCACGGGTGTACGCCCCTCACAGTGTATGTCGTGAGCTCCGCACGTTGGTCTTTGGAAGGGGACCAGCGCAGCGGGGTGAGCGAGCTCTCCCTGTGAGCACGACATGCCTCACACCAGGGTCTTACTGCTTATGTTTCGACGCTGCCGCGAAAAAATCGCGCCCCTTGCTCTTGCCGGCCTCGTCACGCTGACCTCGTCGCCCCGCGCCTTCGCGCAGGCGAGCGAAGCGGATCGAGCCACGGCGCGCTCCCTCGCCCGAGAAGGCCACGACGCGCTGCTGAAGAAGGACTTCACGCTCGCCGAAGATCGCTTCCGGCGGGCGGACCAGCTGGTTCACGCGCCGTCACTGGTCGTGGACCACGCCCGGGCCCTGGTCGGGCTCGGCAGGCTGGTCGAGGCACACGAGCGCTACGCGCTGGTGCTCCGCGAAGGCCTGGCGCCGAACGCTCCGGCGGCTTTCGTCCGCGCCAAGCAGGACGCCGAGGTGGAGATCGAGTCCATCAAGCCGCGCCTCGCGTGGCTCACCATCAACGTCAGCGGGCCCAACAACCTCCAGGTCTCGCTCGACGACCACGAGGTGCCGCAAGCGGCGCTCGGCGTGCGTCGCGCGGCCGACCCGGGTGAGCGTGTCGTGCGCGTGAGCGCACCCGGCTTCTTGAAGCGCGAAGAGCGCCTGACCCTGGCCGAGGGCGAGGAAAAGTCGATCGACATCGCGCTCGAGCTCGACCCCGACGCGGCCGTCACGCTGCCGGAAGAGCCGAACAAGAATCAGCCACTGCAGCCCGCCGAGCCACGCCCGAAAGATCACACGCTCAGCTACGTGCTGTGGGGTGTGGGCGGGGCCGGCATCGCATTCGGCGCCGTCACGGGCATCCTCTTCCTCAACAAGAAGTCGGACCTCGACAGCAAGTGCCCGAGCGGCAAGTGTCCCGAGAACCTGGATCTGCAACCGGACATCGACCGCTATCACCTGTACGGCATCCTGTCGCCGGCCGGCTTCGGTGTCGGCATCGCGGCCGCTGCCGCAGGCACCGCGCTGCTGTTCGTCGGCGGCGATGAGCCGTCGGACCAGGCGTTCGTCCAACCGTACGTGGGGCCCGGCTCGATCGGAGCCTACGGGAGGTTCTGATGGCGCAGGCCATGAGGGGGGCACTACGGCTCTTGGTGCGCCTCTGCGCCTTCGCGTTCCTGCTCGTGAGCTGCCACGCCGTGGTCGGCGACTACGAAGTCGTGCCAGGCGGAGAGCCCGACATCTCGCCGATCACCGGCAGCTGTCGCCCCGGCGAATGGACGTGCAACCGCGAGTTCTTGCTCCAGTGCACGAAAGACGGCGTCTGGAAGACGGACCGGGCCTGCCCGACCGCGAGCCAGTGCGACAAGACCGCGAAGACCTGCACGGTCTGCCCTCAAGCCGGGGTTCGGCGCTGCAACGGCGCACGCCGCGAGTACTGCAGCGCTGACCGCAGCGCTTGGACGCCGATCGAACCCTGCAACGCCGCGGACGAGTGCAGCCCCACCGGCTGCGGTCCGTGCATCGCCGGTGAGATTCAGTGTTCGGGCCCGGACTCGCAGATCCTCCAGATCTGCAACGCCAACCGGCGCTGGGAAGAAGTCGAGACCTGCGAGACGCCCACGCTGTGTGAGCGCAGCGTCAGCATGGCGATGGCGGATGTCACTTGGACGCCGCGCTGCCTGTCGCCGAGCTGCGACGCCGGCACGTTGCGCTGCGAGGGCTCCACGCTCTACCGCTGCCGTCAATCGAAGGACGGCTACGATCGCATCGACATCTGCGCGAGCCCCGCGCTGTGTGAGCTCGCCGCGGCCTCGTCCGACGTGGGAGCCGGCGACACCATGTGCCCCACGGGTTGCTCACCCGCCGGCTCGTTCCGCTGCACCGACAATGCGGTCGAGCAGTGCGCGAGCGATCAGACCAGCTGGTCCGAGCCCGTGCCGTGTCCGGAAAACACGCTGTGCGACTCCGAGACTGGCGAGTGCGGAGCCCCCTGCGAGCTCGGCATGAAGCGCTGCAACGCCGGGACGCTCGAGGCCTGCACGGCCGACGGGATGTGGGCGACGGAGCAGGTCTGCGCGACCGTCGCGCTCTGCGACAGGGCCCCGCTGGACGGCGCCGCGCCGCGCTGTAATCCGCCGGTCTGCGCACCACGGCAGACCCGCTGCACCGGCGCCACGCTCGAGGTGTGCAACGACGACCGCACCGCGTTCGTCACCCTCACCACCTGCGCCACGCCGGAGCTTTGCGCGTGCACGCAGGACGGCAGCGCGTGCATGGGCGGCATCGACGCCAACGGCTGCGGCGTGCCGGTGTGCATGCCGCTCGAGTCGGGCGAGATGCCGCTGCGCTGCAACCCGGGCGACCCGCTCCAGGTCGACATCTGTAACCCGAGCCGGAACGGCTGGGACGTGCTTCAGGTCTGCGGCGCCGGCCAGTTCTGCTACCCGGCTGATCGCGCGGCGCCGTGCCAGATCGAGTGTCCGGCGCCCCTGCTCTGCAACGGCGCCGAGCTCTTGAGCTGTGACATCAAGGGCCCGCCGGTCCATCAAGCGGACTGCGCGACCCCGACTCTGTGCGAGTGCGCCATCAAGGACGAGCCGTGCCCCGCGTTCCCCAACGGCTGCGGCGTCCCGCAGTGCGGCGGCACGCTGCCTCAGCACCAGTGCAACGGCTCGATTCTCCAGACCTGCCAGGTCGGCCGCGCCGGTTGGGAGGAGCAGGACTGCGGAGACCCCGCACTCTGTTACCCGGGTGAGGAGCCGAGCTTCACCGGCGGGTATTGCGCGATCTGCCCGACCGCAGGCGTGGTCGACTGCAACGACGACGCCACCGGCATTCGGACCTGCGCGCCGGATCGGCTGGGCTACGTCTCCGAGCAGAGCTGCGCGCTCGGGTGCCTCGAGCGGCCGGGCCCCAGCGCCGACTAC
>JALYWZ010000571.1 GCA_030852505.1 Myxococcota bacterium
CGTGTTTCTGAGCTCGGCGAGCGGGCTCTTGGCCTGGGACCCGGAGCGCTCGCCGGGGCGTGACCGCGCGCGCTACTTCGCGGTGTCCGTGCTCGGCAACGGCCAGGAGGTGCGCGTGCTCGCGAGCCGTGACGTGTCGGCTCGACGGGACGAGCGCGTGATCCTGAGCGAAGCGCCGGCCACGAATCTGCCCGACGATCTGCGCAAGATGCTGAGCGGGGCAGCCGCGGCGCTGGCCAGGGCCGTCGGCCTCGTGGGCCTCGTGACGTTCGAGTTTGCGGCGTGCGGCGGCGCCGAGCGCGAGCCGGAAATCGTGCGCGCACACGCGCGCTTCGAGCCCTCCCTGCTCGCGACCGAAGCGCTCTACGGCGGCGATCTCGTGCTGCTTTCGCTGAAGCTCGCCTGCGGTGTGCCGGCGAGCCTCGAGCTCGTGCCCTCGAAGGCTCACGCCGTGTTCGGCTGCGTCGAACGCGACCACTCCGACGCCGGCGTGCTGAGCGCGCTCGAGTTGCCGGAGAGCGTCGCGGCGACGACCTGGGTCGCCCCCGGAACACCGCTCGACGCCGAGTACGACCCGGCGTTGCTCGCGCTCACGGCGCTCGGCGAAACGCGCGAGCTCGCCCTGGAAGCGCTGGGCGATGCTCTCGGCGTGCTGCGCGTCGGCGGCGTCCGCACCAACGCCGGGTTGCTGAAGGCGCTGCTGGACGACCCCGTCGAGCGCGCGGGCGAGCTCACCGCCGAGTATGCGAAGAGCGTGCGCGAGCACAGCGCGGTGCTCGAAGTCGTCTCTGCCGGACCGTTCACGCTGGTGGTCGATCACCCGGGACGGCTCGGCTATTGGCACGTGGGGATCCCGCCGTCCGGCGCTGCCGATCCGCTCGCCTTCCAGCTCGTCAATCGCATCGTCGGCAACCCGGGCGACGCGGCCGGGCTCGAGATCACGCTGGCCGGCCCCACGTTGCGCTTCAGCGCCGATACCTGGATCGCGCTCGGCGGCGCGGCATTGCCGGCGTTGCTCGACGGCGAGAGCCTCGCGTATTACCGGCCGATCCGCGTGCGCGCCGGTCAAACGCTCGAAATCCAGAGCGGCGACGAAGCCGGCTGCCGGACGTACTTGGCCGTGCGAGGCGGCATCGACGTGCCGGTCTACCTCGGCAGCCGCACCACGTTCACTCTCGGCAACTTCGGCGGCCATCGCGGGCGGATCCTGCGGCGCGGCGATCGGCTCGCGTACGGAGCGCAAGCGCCGGTCGCCGATCCGCAGCCGCTACCGAGCGCGCAGGTTCCGGCGCTCACCCGCTCCTGGGAGCTCTGCGTGCTGGTGGGCCCCCACGCCGCGCCCGACTTTTTCACGCCGCACGACATCGAGGTGCTGTTCGCGACCTCGTGGGAGGTGCACTACCAGTCGAGCCGCACTGGTATTCGGCTGGTCGGGCCCAAGCCCGAGTGGGCTCGCGCCGACGGCGGCGAAGCGGGACTGCATCCGTCCAACATCCACGACGTGCCGTACGCGATCGGCGCCATCGATTTCACGGGAGACATGCCGATCTTGCTTGGCCCCGACGGCCCGAGCCTCGGCGGGTTCGTCTGCCCCGCCACCGTGATCGCGGCCGATCTGTGGAAGCTCGGCCAGCTGCGCCCGGGCGATCGCTTGCGCTTTTTGGCCGTTCCCGAGGAGCACGCGCTCGAGCTGGAACGCGCGCAATCCGAGCTGATCCGAACCCTCGACGGCCCGACGCCGGTTCCGGCTCCGCGCGCCCGAAAGCCCGCGGCGCTGCCCGCGATCCTCGAGGAGCAGGAGGACACCCCGAACGCGCCGAAGGTCGTCTACCGCCGCTCGGGCGATCATAACTTGCTCATCGAGTACGGCCCTCCCGTGCTCGACCTGCGCTTGCGCTTCCGCGTCCACGCGCTGATGTCGTGGCTCGAGACTCAGCGCCTCGACGGCGTGATCGATCTCACACCCGGGATCCGCTCGCTGCAGGTCCATTTCGATCCGTCACGGCTCTCGTCGCGGCGCCTGCTCGAGCTATTGCGCACCGCGGAGCGCGAGCTGCCACCGGCGGACGCGATCGAGGTCCCGAGCCGGGTCGTTCACCTGCCGCTCTCGTGGGACGATCCGGAGACGCGCCGCGCGATCCTGAAGTACATGACGTCGGTGCGTCCCGACGCGCCGTGGTGCCCATCGAACCTCGAGTTCATCCGTCGCATCAACGGGCTGGACTCGATCGCAGCCGTAAAAAGCCTGGTTTTCGACGCCAATTACCTGGTGCTCGGCCTCGGTGACGTGTACCTGGGCGCCCCGGTCGCCACGCCCGTCGACCCACGGCATCGCCTGGTGACCACCAAGTACAACCCGGCGAGAACCTGGACGCCGGAGAACGCCGTCGGAATCGGCGGCGCTTACCTGTGCGTGTACGGCATGGAAGGGCCCGGCGGTTACCAGTTCGTCGGGCGCACGGTGCAGATGTACAACCCCTTCAAACAGACGCGCGAGTTCGGTCCAGGCACACCCTGGCTGCTGCGGTTCTTCGATCAGATCCGGTTTTACCCCGTGAGCGCCGTCGAGCTGCTCGAGCTGCGCGAAGCCTTCCCGCACGGCAAGGCGGGCCTCCGCATCGAGCCGAGCGTCTTCAAGCTGGGCGATGTCGAGCGCTTGCTCGAAGAAGAGCGCGGCGGTATCGAGCGCTTCCAGCGCGCTCAACGCGCCGCCTTCGACGCCGAGCGCCAGCGCTGGATCGACAGCGGCCAGCTCGGCGCGCGCGTTCCGAAGGATGCGAGCGCGATCGACGCCGCGCTGGGAGCCGCATGAACCAGGCCGATCTGTCGCCCTCGGCGCTGGTCGCCGATTATCGCGCTGGGCGGCGGCGCCCGCGCGACGTGCTCGAGCTCGTCTACGGGCGGATCGCGAGCAGCGGCGAGCGGCCGGTCTGGATCGCCGTCGAGAGCTTCGAGCGCGCGCTCGCCGCCCTCGAGCGCGCCGAGCGCCACGCTCGGAACGGCGCCTTGTTCGGCGTGCCCTTCGCCGTCAAAGACAACATCGACGTCGCCGGTCTCCCGACCACCGCCGGCTGCCCCGAGTTCTCGTACCTGCCCGAGCGCCACGCTCACGCCGTCGAGCTGTTGATCCGCGAAGGCGCGCTCGTGATTGGCAAGACCAACCTCGACCAGTTCGCCACCGGCCTGGTCGGCACCCGCTCTCCGTACGGCGCCTGCGCTTCGGTCTACGACGCGCGCTACATCTCGGGCGGCTCGAGCTCCGGCTCTGCGGTGGCGGTCGCCAGCGGCCAGGCCGCGTTTGCGCTCGGAACCGACACCGCCGGATCCGGTCGCGTGCCGGCTGCGTTCAACGGCCTGGTGGGTCTGAAGCCCACGCGCGGGCTCGTCAGCACCTCCGGCGTCGTCCCCGCCTGCCGCTCGCTCGACTGCGTGTCGATCTTCGCGCCCAGCGTCGCGGACGCCGAGCTCGTGCTCGAGGTCGCCCGCGGCTTCGACGCGAGCGATCCGTTCTCGCGCACGCCTTCCTTCCCGCGCACGTCCGGCAGAGCCCGGCTCACCCTCGGCGTCCCGCTTTCGAGCTCGCTCGAGTTCTTCGGCGACACCGAGAGCGCGCGGATGTTCGAGGCCGCGGTCGAGCGCTTCGTCGCGCTCGGAGCCGAGACCGTCGACGTGGATCTCGGCCCCTTCCGCGAGGCCGCGCGCCTCTTGTACACGGGTCCGTGGGTCGCCGAGCGCATGGCGGCGATCGGCGACTTCCTCGAGCGCCGGCCCGAGGCCGTACATCCGGTGGTCCGCGGGATCGTCGAGCAAGCCGCACGCTACAGCGCGCGCGACGCGTTCGAGGGCAGCTACCGCCTGGCCGCGCTGCGCCGAGCGATCGAGCCGACGCTCGCCACGTTCGACGCGCTGGTCGTGCCCACGGCGCCTAGCCACTACACCATCGAACAGGTGCTGGCCGAGCCCATTCGGCTCAACAGCAACCTCGGCACGTACACCAATTTCGTGAACCTCCTCGACATGTCGGGGCTCGCCCTGCCCGCGGGCATGCGCCGCGACGGGTTACCCTTCGGGGTGACACTGCTCGGGCCCGCGTTTGCGGACGAGCGCCTGACCGAGATCGCCCGGCTCTTCGCCGGTGAAGCCGGAGCCGTCCGCGCCCCCACCCGCGGCCGCGTGTGGCTCGCGGTCGC
>JALYWZ010000572.1 GCA_030852505.1 Myxococcota bacterium
GAGCGAAGGGGCCGGCGCAGTCGAGAACACGAAGGTGCGGGCGCGGTTCCAGAGGAAGGCGCGGAGCGCGGCCGAGCCCGCGACGAAGCCGCCTTGGGAGCCCACGGCCTTGCCGAGCCCGCCGATCAGCACGTCGGGGCGAACGCCGAGCTCGGCGCAGCGCCCTGCCCCCTTCTCCCCGAACACGCCCAAGCCGTGCGCCTCGTCCACGACCAGGAAGGCGCGGTGCCGATCGCACAGGGCCCGCAGCGCCGGGAGGTTCGGGCCGTCCCCGTCCATGCTGAAGTACGACTCCGTGATCACCCAGCGCACGGGCGTGGAGCGCGCCGCGCTCAGCGCGCTGTCGATCGCGGCCAGGTCCAGGTGGGGCGTCACGAGCACCTGGGCACGCGCGAGGCGACAGCCGTCGATGATCGACGCGTGGTTGAGCTCGTCGGAGATCATCACCGCGTCGTCGCCACCCAACGCGCTCATCGTGCCCACGTTCGCGGCGTAGGCGCTGGTGAAGAGCAACGCCGTGGGCAGGCCCACCCAGCTCGCAAGCTCGGCCTCCAGGGCCACGTGTTCGCCCCGCGTTCCCTGAACCAGCCGCGACGCCCCTGCGCCCGCAGCGCCTGTTTCACGTGAAACGGAAGCGCCGGCCAGGCCGAGGTAATCGTTCGACGAGGCGTCGATGAAACGGTCACCGTGGGCGTCGGCCGCAGCCGCCACCTCCTTCCGAGCGAAGGCGTCGTCCGGATCCCGATAGAGACCCCGGGACTTGAGAGCGTCGAGTTGCCACTGGAGGTAGGCGTCGAGCATCGGCTAGTGGACGGGTTTGGAACGAAGAGCCGACGGCGGCAAGCCCTCCCCCTCACCGGCCTGCGATTGGACCCGTGCGCGACCAACCGCAAGGTCGCATGACTGCCCGAACGGCGGTGCCGCGCAACTCACTTTGTGGAGCTCCGGGACGGCCCATGCACACCTCAAAACTCTGCGACCCCTTTGCGCTCCCTTGCGACTTTACGGCAGACTCCGCCTACCATTGTTTCACGTGAAACACGCGCAAGATTCAGTAATGTATTCAATGCATTATAGGATCTATAAGAACTCGGTTGACTTAATCAGGCCTCGGATGCGCTAGTCGGCGAGGTGATCGCGAAGCAGGCTTGGAGGCAGTAGAATGAGCGCGTTCTAATGGACGGCTCTTCACTGCTGGCGCCTGCGCGGGGGAGATACGACCGGCGCAGCACGTCGGAAGAGCGGTTGCGCGCTCAACGTTCGCGGTTGATGCACGCCGTGGCCCGCGCATTCGTCGAGCGAGAGCCGAGCGTGAGCCGCGTGGCGGCGCTCGCGCGTGTGGGGCGCGCCTCGTTCTACGAGTTCTTCGACGATTTCGAGCACGCGCTCGCGATCGTGCGCTCGCTTTCGGTCGACGCGCTCCAGCGCGGGCTGGAGGCTGCTCTGATCCGCGAACGCGCGCCGGTCGCAGCGCTGCGTTCGCTGACGCAGGCGTTCCTCGAATCGCTGCAGCGCTGGCCCGAGGCCGCGCTGGTGGCGCTCGCGAGCGACGGTGGAGAGACGAGCCCGCTCGGTCGCAGCTTCGAGCGCGCGCTGCGCAGCTGGGCCGTGTCGAGCCAGAGCGCAGGGCTCATCACTCCTCAGGGTGATTCAGAGCGCTTGCTGCTCGCAACGGGTGCCGCGGAGGCGTTTGCACGGCGGGTCGCGCTCCGCGCTGCGGCGGGAGGGCCCGAGGTCGTCGACGCCGCAAAGCAGCTGGCGGACGCCCTGCTACGGCTCCTGCGCTAGCCGCAAGTGTGTTCGGCAGTTTTCGGCGGACGTCCACGGCGGGGTGCCGAGCGCAGGTCGCGCTCTGGACAACCTGTGGCCCTGGATGTGGGGAACCTGGTGGACGCGGGCTGAAGTCGTCAAAATCCTTCAGCTGATCAATCGCTAGGGAGCACGCTCCGAGCGCCGCGGGGTGCGCGACACCCACCTCCGGCAGGGTGATTCGAGCTGAAGATTCGGCATTTCCATGGAACGGCCTCAGTGCTAGCGTGGGCACCGATCGCGAATGGACTCGCCGGTGGAAGTGAAGATCGGTGGCAGCAGCTACCGCGTTACCGGCTCCGCCAGTGAGGTCGAGCTGCAGCGCCTGGCCTCGCTCGTCGATCAACGGCTGCGCGCGCTCAGCGGTTCGTCGCGTAACCCCTCGCCCCAGGCGATGGTGCTGGTCGCGATGACGCTCGCGCACGAGCTCGAGGAAGAGCGCTCTGCCCGCCGCCGCCTCGAGCAACGCTCCAAAGAAATGCTGAGCTCCCTGCTCGAGCGCGTCGACGCAGCGCTCGAAGCCGACTCGGCCGGCGCCGAACCCGACCCCCAAGAGTTCGAAGCCTCCCCGGAACCCTAACCCCCGCTCCCAAGGGTCGCGATGGTTTTATCGCCACGGGCGCCAGGGAATTTTGGGGCGCACTTCACTTCGTTCTTCGCCGCATAGAGACGTCATTGCAGGGCGCCCCAGGCGAGGAGGAAGGGCGCGGCCACGAAGAAGCCGTCGATGCGCAGGCCGAGGGTGACGAGGGTCGAGCGGTCGTCGCCGAAGGTTTGCTCGGCGCCGACCACGAGACCCGCCGCGAAGTTGTAGACGCCGTGGAAGTTGTAGCTGCGGACGCCGAAAAACAGCTCGGAATCGAGGCCGGTGCGGCCCGCGTCGTCGAGCAGACCGCCCGCCGAGATGCCGAGCCCGAAGTCTTCGAGGGTCGGGATCAGCAGCGTGAGACCTGCGGCGGCGCGGAGCTCGTCGAAGGCGACCGTGCCGACGGAGGTGTACGGGCCGATGCCGAGGTCGCGCTCGCGAGCACGCCCGAAGATCAAGTCGCTGTGCAGGTCACCGCAGAACGCCCAGCGAGTGCGCGTTTCGGAGCTCTCGCGGCACAGCGCGGGATCGACGCCGATGCTCCACTGAGGCTCGGCGTTTGCCGGACGAACCGCGAGCACTAGCGCGGTGGCGAGCCAGGCGGCGGCCCAGCGTGCCGCGCTCAGGGGCAGTTCGCGGGCTGGCTGCCGGTGCAATCGAGGCCGCCGAGCAACGTGGAGCAATTGAGGCACGGGTCCCTGCATATCGGGTTCTGCGCCGCGCAGGCCGTGCACGGCACGCGCACGTCCTGTCCCACACGACATGCCTGATCGCCGGAGACCGCGTCCATATCCGCCTGCAAGTCGCACAAATAGATGTTCGGACCCTGGTCGGGTTGGCTGGCTTCCGCCGGATAATCGACGAGGCAGCCGTTGCAGATCTGGATCGGGAAGAAGAACTCGTTCGACTGCACCTCTTCCCCGCCCAGGGTGTCGCCGAAGACGCTGATCCGCGCCACGACGACGCCCGGAGTGAGCGGCGCACCTGCAGGGATCAGCTCCGCGGAGAGGGCGCCGTAGCCGGGGTCGGTGCCCGACGCGGGGTGGACGAAGCCGCTCGAGATCGTGGTGAACTCGGCGATCGGGGCGCCCTCGGCGGTCTCGAGCCGAACCTCGGCGCCGCGCATCGCGAGCCGGGCGGTTTCGGTGCGAAGCTGGTCGCGGTTGCCGCGCTGCGTGAGCTGGCTGCCGACCAGAAGGCCCGCGGTGTAGCTCGAGCGCAGCGACATATCGAGCACACCTCCGGTCCGCAAGACCGCGGATGCCTGAGGGCTGAGAATGCAGTCCGTCTCCTCGATGGCGAGCACGCCGACGATGAAGAGCATGCTCTCGTTATCGGCGCAGGCGCTGACCGAAAGGGCGCCGCCGCACAAAACCGCGGACAACGCGGCCGCTCTGAGACCGAATTTCATCGACCGCCTCGACTGGAGCACGGGGTGACGCCGCGGATGGGACATGCGCTCTAGACTCGGAGTCTAGCGACGGGCTCGGGGGCACGCCAAAATTGTGGTCAGTCGCCGACTGGTGACGCTGCGCCCACATCGCGCACGCGCTTATTGAACTGCGCGTCTCTCGAGCTTTCGGGGCTAGCTCGCGGTCAGGGCGAGTGTGTGGCGGGACAGCTCGCCGAGCTCGATGTCGCGGGTGACCACGTCGCCGAGGCCCTGCGCCACCACGAACTTGATGCTCTTGCCGGCGCGCTTCTTGTCGTGGCCGATCAGGCCCACGGCGTCGGCGAGCGGTTCGCGCGCGATGTCGGCGGGGAGGCCGAGCTTTGCGAGCAACCGTTCGC
>JALYWZ010000573.1 GCA_030852505.1 Myxococcota bacterium
GCCGCGCCCGTGGCCGAGCCTGCGCCGGCGCCCACCGAGAGCGTGGCGGCGGCTCCGAGCGAAGGCGAATCGCCGAGCCGCGAGGTCCCCTTGGCGTGCAGCGGCAGCGACGGTTGTTTTCCGGATCCCGGCTTTACCGAGCGTTTGTGCCGCGGCAAGTTTCCGAGTGTCTCGCTCGCGATGTTCGCCAAGGCCGCCCCGTGGAAGCACCTGTTCGTGCAAGCGGTCTCGGTCGAGCCGATCAACGTTCACGGCGGGCCGCGCAGCGAATCGGTGATGAGCTTCGGGGAAGAGGTCGTCGTGCTGCGCCGTCGCGGGCCGGGCTCAGGCAAGAGCGTGCAGATCTCGGGCCCCACTGATCTGGACGTGCTGCGTTGGGACGGCACCTGCGCGACGATCCGCGAGGAGCTCTTCGTGACGTACAATCAAGGCGTCGTCACGGCGCCCCACATCGTCTGGAAGTACCTCGACGACTCCGTGCAGGAAGGGCTGCGCAAGAACGCCGCGGTCGATCACGCCATGGCCCGCGAGCGCAAGAGCTGCCGCGACTCGTCCCCCACCAAGCGTACCCCCGACTGCGACAAGGCCATGAAGAAGCTCACCGACACGATCGTGCTCGCGGTGCGTTCAGGGCTCGACGTACCGAAGCCCGAGACGACACCGGAGTGGCGGAGCGCGCTACCGACGGCGTCGCGTTAGCGGAAGGTGCGCTGCGCCTCGCTGTGACGCGCCCGCACGTCCGCGACGCAGTTTCGGGCGACTTGACCGCAGATCGGGGCCAGATCCCGCGGCGGCCCTGGTACGTCGCTTGCTGCCTCGAGCGCATGACCAAGCCCTGGTTCGTGTCGCTGGCCATGACGGCCGCGTGTACCGGTAGTGACGTTCCCCCGGCAGCTTCCTCCGCGGAGGCTTCCTCGAGCGGCAGGCCCGATACCGGGCAGAGCGTCGCGCGGGTCGCGTCCAGAGACGGAACTCCCATCGCCTTCGAGAAAATCGGTCACGGGGAAGCGCTCGTGATCGTGGGCGGCGCCTTGTCCGACCGAAGCGGGGCCAAGCCGCTGGCAGCCGCGCTCGGCGATCACTTCACGGTCTATATCTATGATCGCCGCGGTCGTGGCCAGAGCGGCGACACCAAGCCTTACTCCGTTGACCGAGAAATCGAGGATCTGGAAGCGATCATCGAGCGATCGGGAGACCGCGCTCGCGTCTATGGCGTCTCGTCGGGCGCCGCGCTCGCGCTGCAGGCGGCCGTGAAGTTGCCGTCCAAGGTCGTGAAGCTCGCGGTCTACGAGCCGCCGTACGGTCAGGACCCGGGCGCTTACGACCGGCAGAAGGTGAACGTCAATCGGATCGTGGAGGCGGGCCAACCCGGCGACGCGGCGGAGTTCTTCCTGGCTGAAATCGGCACGCCACCCGAGGCCATCGACGGCATGAAGCGCTCTCCGGATTGGAAGCGCATGGCAAAAATCGACTTCACGCTGGCCTACGACTACGCCGTGCTCGGCGACGGCCAGGTGCCCGAAGTGGTCGCGCAGATCAGCGCCCCCACCCTGGTGATGGACGGCGAAAAGAGCATGCCCTTCATCCGGCCGAGCGCCGACCGCCTCGCCGAGCTGATCCCGAGCTCACGGCGAAAGACGCTCGCAGGCCAGACTCATCAAGCCAAGCCTGAAGCGGTCGCACCGGTGTTGATCGAGTTCTTCTCGAGCTCGCAGCCGACGGCGTCGCGGTAGCGCCTCACTTCAACGCGCGGCGCAGGATCTTGCCGACGTTGGTCTTGGGCATTTCCGCCCGGAATTCGACGTGCTTCGGCACTTTGTAGCCGGCCAGCCGCGTGCGGCAAAAGTCGATCAGGTCCTTTTCGCTGACCTGGTTGTTACGGCGGACCACCACGATCTTCACGACCTCGCCCGAGTGCGGATCGGGGACGCCGATCGCGCCGACCTCGGCGACATCCGGGTGCTCCGCGACCACGCCCTCGACCTCGTTCGGGTACACGTTGAAGCCGGACACCAAGATCATGTCCTTCTTGCGGTCCACGATCTTGAGGAAGCCGTCGGCGTCGATCTCGGCCACGTCACCGGTAAATAGCCAGCCGTCTTTGAGCACCCGCGCCGTCTCGTCGGGGCGGTTCCAATAGCCCTTCATCACTTGCGGGCCGCGGACCACGAGCTCGCCGGCCTGGCCGGGCGCGGCATCGTTGCCGTCGTCGTCGACCAGGCGGACCTCGGTGGACGGGAAGGGCAACCCGATTGTCCCGACGCGGTCGGTGCCATCGACCGGATTACACGCGACGACGGGCGACGCCTCCGTCAGGCCGTAACCCTCGATCACCACGCTCTTCGTCGTGCGCTTCCACTTCTCGGCGACGGAGCGCTGGAGCGCCATCGCGCCAGCGACCGTCAGCTTGGTGCGCGAGAAGTCGATTTGTGAAAAGCCGGGCTGGTTCATCAGCGCGTTCAAGAGCGTGCTCACGGCCGTGACGACCGTGAACTCGCGCGTCTGCAAGAGCTTGATGAACGCCGGGAAGTCGCGCGGGTTCGTGACCAGAACGTTCAGCCCGCCGTACTTCATGAACACCAGGCAATTCACGGTCAGAGAGAACACGTGATAGAGCGGGAGCGGCGTGATCACGACCTCGCCGCCTTCCACGAAGCGCGGCGACATCCAGGCCGAGGCCTGCTCCATGTTGGCGACGATGTTTCGGTGCGTGAGCATCGCGCCCTTGGCTTCGCCGGTCGTTCCGCCCGTGTACTGGAGGAACGCCAGGTCCTCCGCAGAAACCTCGACGTCGCTGAAGGCGCCGGTGCGCCGCCCGCGCTCGAGCGCCTCGCGGATCCCGATCGCGTTCGGGATCCGATAGCGGGGCACCATCTTCTTCACGTGCTTGACGACGGCGTTCACGACCAGCCGCTTGGCCGTGGGGAACAGATCGCCGAGCTCGGTGACGATCACTTGCGGCTTGCCGAGCGAGTCGACGATCTCCGCCAGCTTGTCCGCGAAGTTCGCCAGGATCACGATCGCCTTGACGCCCGCGTCCCGGTACTGGTGCTCCATCTCGCGCGTCGTGTAGAGCGGGTTCGTGTTGACCACCACCAGCCCCGCGCGCAACGCGCCGAACAGCACGACGGGATACTGGAGCACGTTCGGCATTTGAATGCCGATGCGGTCTCCCTTCGAGAGCTTCAGATCGCGCGACAGGAACGCCGCGAACTCGCCGCTCAGCCGTTCGACGTCGGCAAAGGTCAGCGTGACCCCCATGTTTTCGAAGCAGGGGCGGTCTGCGAAGCGCCGGCACGCGGAGTGAAACGCCTCGACCACCGATTTGTAGCGGTCAGCGTCGATCTCTGCGGGCACGCCGCGCGGATAGCTCTTTTGCCAGGTGCTGTTGTCGATCATGGCGGGATCGGAAAAGTAGTGCCCCGCCCCCGAAGTAACAATCGTTTCTTGTTTGCGCTCGTTCAGCGTCCGCGTCGGCAGCGGCTCGAACCGAGGATCACCGTCACCCCGCGGTTGCTCGGGACCAGTCGGTTCCACAGCGCCGTGACCCGCGGATCGCCGGTGAATACGTCGACTTGCTTGCCGCGCACGCGGATCCCGCGGTCCTCGGCAAGGAAACACCCATCGTGGCGCGAACCGTCGTCGCCGCGCGGCAGCCCCGCGAGCTCCGGGACGTACACCGGCGTTCCGAGTGGTATCTCGTCGCTATCCACTGCCACGGTGTAGAGAGGCGTGATGGCGCGCCCCGTCGCACCACGCCCGAATGGGAACTTCGCCGCGTCGAGGGCCTCGAAGCAGATTTTCTCGCCGGTGCGCGGGCAGACCTCGGCGCAAGCGCAGTTGCGCTTGGCGAAGCTCACGGTGCGCCCGGACGCGAGGCGCCCGCTGCCTTGCACGCACACGCTGTCGTAAAAGCCGCGCGGCACTTCGCGGATCGTCTCGCAGGTCGCGCTCTTGAGCGCCACCTTCGCGCCGTCGAACGCCGACTCGCTCGGAAAGTCGTAGTAGGTGTTGCGGAACGTGCCGAGCGACTTGCCGTCGCCCGTGTCCACGGTGCCGCGCCCCGGGCCCTCTCCGCCGCCGAACACCACGCCGCCGCCGGAGCCCGACTCGACGGCACCCGGCGCCCGATCCGCCGTCTGCTCGCCGCGGCCGAGCACGATCGTCTGCCTGCCCATGCGC
>JALYWZ010000574.1 GCA_030852505.1 Myxococcota bacterium
GTGCACGCGCGCGCGCAGCTCGTCGCGTTCGACGCAACGCTCGACATTCCCCCGCGCGGCTGGGTGCTCGGTCTGTCTCGGCATCTGCCGAGCGAGATCGCGGTGGTTCGCGCGGCGGCGGTGCCGCTCGGCTTCGAGCCGCGGCGTCACGTTCGGAACAAGACCTATCGCTACCTCTTGCTCGAGAGCGCCGTGCGCGATCCGTTCTTGGAAGGGCGCGTCTGGCGCTTGGGACACAGGTTGAACCAGATGGCGATGGCCGATGCCGCT
Organism: Myxococcota bacterium; assembly: GCA_030852505.1. Taxonomy (GTDB): domain Bacteria; phylum Myxococcota_A; class Polyangia; order Polyangiales; family Polyangiaceae; genus PMG-095. Next base: position 271 of record JALYWZ010000574.1, read on the forward strand.
GCGCCGCTCGTCGGCGAGCACGACTTCGCCGCGTTTCGCGCGAGCGGCGATGAGCGAACCGAGACAGTGCGTCGGCTCGTTCGCGTCGAGGTGCGTAGGGCGCGTAGCGATGCGCGCGTCTTGGAAATCGTCGTGGAAGGCGATCGCTTCATGTACAAGATGGTGCGGATCATCGTCGGCGCCTTGGTCGACGTCGGTCGCGGGCGGCGAGCTGCGAATTGCACTTCTCTGGCGCTCTCCTCGCGCGACCGGACCGACCTCGGGATCACCGCTCCACCCGACGGGCTGTACCTGGATTCGATAGAGCTCGACGTCGACACGAACGACGCGTGGCCGGTTGACGGAATCGACTTGTCGCCGTAGCGTCCCGGACGCCAAGTCGGAAGACCCGTTGCCGGACGCCGGCGCGGACCCGAATGGAGCCTCAGGAGCCATGTCATGCGTTTGACCCAACGTCTCGTCGACAAGAGCAAAGAGCGGCTGCTCACGCCAGCCGTGCTGCGCTGGGTGACGGACGATCGAGTGATGAAGGCCACCGAGGGCCTGATGGACGCGCGCCTGCGCGTGAAGGCTGCCTGGGATCTGTTGCTCAACGGTCACGCGCTCCCGAACGTGGATCCGGCGCTCGACGAGTCGATCGGAACGCGGCCGGTGAACGGCAAGAAGAACGGCTCCGTCAACGGCGTGAACGGAACCAACGGCCACGTCCACGGCGACGGCGAGCTCGGGCACCCCTCGGCCGCGTCGCTGAACGGTAACGGCGTCAAGGCCAACGGCAGCAACGGCGCACACGCCCAGATGCACGGCTCCGAGGACATGGAAGTGTCCATGAAGGAGCGCTCGTCGCTCGCCAGCATCGGCGGCAAGGACGTGCTCGAGAAGTGCCAGAAGTTCATGGCGGCGGACAACGCGCGCAAGCGCGGCATCTATCCGTTCTTCCGCCCGCTCGATCTGAACGACGGCCCGGAAGCGGTGATCAACGGCCGCCGCGTGGTGATGTTCGGTTCCAACAATTACCTGGGACTGACCACGCACCCCAAGGTGCGCGAGGCCGCCAAGGCCGCGATCGATCGCTTCGGCACCAGCATGACCGGCTCGCGCCTCGTGAACGGCTCGATGAAGCTGCACGAGGAGTTCGAGGAGAAGCTCGCGCGCTACTTCGGCAAGGAGAGCGCGCTGGTGTTCACCACCGGCTACCAGGTGAACCTGGCGATGTGCGCGGCGCTGCTCAGCAACAAGCAGAGCGTGGCCGTGATCGACCGCAACGTGCACGCCTCGCTCTACGACGGCGCGCGGCTCGGCCAAGCGGCGGGCGCCACCCTGGTTCGCTATCGGCACAACGACGCGGAGTCGCTCGACAAGGTGCTGGAGAAGCTGGGCGAGGGCGAGGGCGCTCTGGTCATCACCGACGGCGTGTTCAGCGCCGAAGGCGAGATCGCGAAGCTCGACGAGATCGTCCCGGTCGTGAAGCGTCACGGCGCGCGCCTGTTCGTGGACGACGCGCACGCGCTCGGCGTGATCGGCCCCGGTGGGCGCGGCACGTCGCACCATTTCGGCGTCGCCGATCAGGTCGACCTGATCGGCGGCACGTTCTCGAAGTCGCTCGCCAGCATCGGCGGTTGGCTGGTCGGCGAGCGCAAGGTGCTCGACTACATCCGTCACTTCGCCCCGAGCTTCATGTTCGCGGCGGCGGCGGCTCCGCCGTGCGTGGCCGCGGCGATGGCGGCCTTCGACGTGATGCAAGAGGAGGCCTGGCGCATCGACAAGCTGCGCGAGAACTTCACGTACATGCGCGACGAGCTGCGCGGCATGGGCTTCGAGCTCGGGCACACGCAGACGGCCGTGATCCCGATCTTCATCCGCCAGGACCTGCGCACGATCATGATGTGGCGCGACCTGCTCGAGGAGCACGGCATCTACACGAACCCGTTCATCTCGCCCGGCGTGCCGCCGAAGAGCGCGATGCTCCGGACGAGCTACATGGCCACTCACGACCGGAGCCATCTCGACCGCGGCCTCGAGGCCTTCCGCGCGGTTGGTAAGAAGTACGGCGTGATTTAGGCCGGATTGGCCTGCGCGCGCGCTCAGCGGCTTGGCAGGGGCCCGGCGTGCTATGCATGGCCCCCTCGCGCCGTGCACTACTTCTGACGGTAGTCCCGGCTGAGCCGGAGCCAGCTAGAGAATGTCGGTCAATATCCGAACCACACCCGTCGGGGGTGGGCTCGCAGATTTCCTGAACGTCGTCGAGCCGATCTACCGCGGCGACCCCAACTACGTGCGGCCGCTGGACATGGAGTTGAAGCGCCGCCTCGACCCGAAGAACCCGTTCTTCGAGCACGCCGAGGGCACGATCTTCACGGCCTACAAGGGCGGGCGCTGCGTCGGCCGCTGCACGGCGCAGGTCGATCGCGCGCACCTCGCACGCCATCAGGACGGCGCGGGCTTCTTCGGCTTCTTCGACACGATCGAGGACGAGGAGGTCGCGCAAGCTCTGCTCGACTCGGCCGCGGAGTGGCTGAGCCGCCGCGGCATGAAGCGCATGCGCGGGCCGATTTCACTGAGCTTGCACGAGGAGCTCGGCTGCCTGGTGGAGGGCTTCGACATGCCGCCGATGATGATGATGCCGCACCACCGGCCGTATCAGGGCGGGCTGATCGAAAAAGCCGGCCTCTCGAAGGTCAAGGACGCCTACGCCTGGCGCTACTCGGTCGGTGAAGTGCCGCCCCGCGCGCAGAAGGCCCACGACGAGATCGCTGCTCTGCCCGAGGTGCGCGTGCGCACGGTCGACATGAAAAACTTCGAGGCCGACGTGAACACGATCCTCGACGTGTTCAACGACGCCTGGGAAGACAACTGGGGCTTCGTGCCGGCGACGCCGAACGAAGCCAAGCGCCTGGCGGACGAGCTGAAGCTGATCGTGTACCCCGAGCTCGCCTACATCGCGGAGGTGGACGGCGAGGCGGCGGCCGTTGCGCTGGCGCTGCCGAACCTCAACGAGCTGATCCGCGACTGCGACGGCAAGTTGTTCCCGGTCGGCTTGCCCAAGCTGCTCTGGCGGCTGAAGGTCGTCGGCGCCAAGACCGCGCGCTTGATGATCCTCGGCATCCGCAAGAAGCACAGAAACCAGCGCAAGTACGCGGGCCTCAGCACGCACCTTTACGTGAAGCTGAACCAGGCCGGCCAGCGCAGCGGCATCCAGTGGGGCGAGCTGTCCTGGACGCTCGAGGACAACGCGCCGGTCAACGTCGCGATCAAGTTCATGGGCGGCAAGATCTACAAGCGCTACCGAGTCTACGAGAGGGAGCTCGCGGGCTGAGCCGCGAGCCCGTTCGTCAGCGAGCTCACCGATGGCTGGCCTGTACTCGAAAACGCTGGTGGTCGATGGCGTCACGCCGGTCGGCGTGTACGAGGTGCTGCGGCGCGACGCGGGCCGCGGCTCGTTCTTGCTCGAGAGCGTCGTGCCGGGAGAGCGCTGGGGGCGCTACTCGATCCTCGGCTACCGGCCGCGCTCGGAGATCGTGCTGTTCGCCGAGCGTGGCGTCGAGCCGTTCGCGAAGCTCGCGGAGCTCACCCGCGGCAGCCAGGAGCCCGCGGCGGACGTGGCCGAGCGCTTCGCGCGTTCGGTGGTCGGGCTGATCCCGTACGACATCGTCCACTGCGTCACCAAGGTCGAGAGCTGGCCGGAGCTCGAGCGCGGCGGCCGGCCGCTGGCGCGGCTGATCGCGGACAGCACGGTGATCGTGTTCGACAACCTGACGCACACCGCGACCATCGCCGCGCACGATCCGGCCGAGCTCGAGCGCGCCGAGCGCGACATGGCGCGCGCCGCTGCCTTGCCCGCGATCTTGCCGCCGAACCCGGCGGGCGCGCCCAAGTCCGTCGACGTGAGCATCAGCGACGCCGAGTACCAC
>JALYWZ010000095.1 GCA_030852505.1 Myxococcota bacterium
GGCCCGGCCCGACGAGCTCGGCGAGCGCCCGCTCGAGCGCGCTCGAGCCGTCGTGGGGGCCGAAGTTGCTGCCGAGGCTGAGATTCAGCACGGCGGGGGCGCCGAGCTCCTCGGCGCGTGCGAACAAGAACTCCGCTGCGCGAACGATGTCGGCGTCGCTGATGCCGCTGCCGGTGGCCGTGACCTTGGCCACCATCAGCTCGGCCTCGGGCGCGACACCGACGTAGCGCGGCGGAGACGACGACAGACCGTTGCCCGCGGCCAGCGACGCGACGTGCGTGCCGTGGCCGATGCTGTCGCGCGGCTCGTCTCCGGCGACGCCGTTGGCCACGAGCTCGTCGATGTCCTCCGCGGCGTAGACGGCGCAGTCGTTCTGGCTGCCGCAGCCGAGCTCGGCTTCGAGCTCGCGGTGGCGACCGAGCGCGGGGCGGCTGAAATCGAGGAACCAACGCACGCGCGTCGAGCCGTCGGCGCGTCGCAAGTCGGCGTGCGCGACGTCCACCCCGCTATCGACGATTCCGATCACGACCCCGTTGCCGCTGCGGCCGGATTGGGTTCGCGCGAGCGAGGCCCGCACCCAACCATCCGCGCGATCCATCAACAGCCGGCGCCCCGGCGACCACTCGAAGCGAAAGCCGGGATGCGCCGCGTAGAGCTCAGGCAATTGCTCGGGTGCGAGCTCGAGCGCCGCCCACGCCCCGCCGAGCGGCGTCGCGACGCGTGGCCAGGGCTCGGCTGGGTCGAGCCTCTCGGCGAGCAGCGAGATGCGGCCGTCGCTGCGGTTCGAGAGCACGCGCGGCAGGCGCTTCCCCGCCGGAGCCGCGCTCTCGACCAGCGCGCGCGGCAGATCGACCTGCGCGCGCGCTGGAAACGCGATCGCACTCGCGAAGAGCCAAGGGAGGCAGGCGCGGCGCAGCACCCTGGACCTACATCGGCGGGATCAGGTGCTTTTTGCCAGGGCCGCGCGCGTGACGGCCCTCGCAGAGCGCGAAGCGTTGCGAAAGCTCGCGGCGCAGCGCGTCGAAGGGCAACACCGCGTCGATCACCAGCTCGCTCGCGAGCTTTCCGAGATCGATGTCGCGGCGGTACTCGTCGCGCAGCTCGGCGACCAGCGCGTCGCGCTCGGGGCCCTCGGGCACGCCCTGGATCTTGTTGTAGAAGACGGCGTTCACCGCGGCTTGAGCGCCCATCACCGCGATCGACGCCGTGGGCAGCGCCAGGCAGGCGTCCGGCTCGAACGCGGGACCGCACATCGCGTACAGCCCGGCGCCGTAGGCCTTGCGCACGATCACGCTGATCTTCGGCACGCTCGCCTCGCTGACCGCGGCGATCATCTTGGCGCCGGCGCGGATGATACCCTGGCGCTCGACCTTGGTGCCGATCATGAACCCCGGCACGTCGGCCAGGAACAACAGCGGCAGGTTGAACGCGTCGCACAGCCAGATGAAGCGCGCCGCCTTGTCCGCGCTATCGACGAACAACACGCCGCCGAGGTGCTTCGGCTGATTGGCGACGACGCCGATCGCCCGGCCGTCGATGCGCGCGAAGCCGGTCACGAGCTCCTTGGCGAAGCGCTCCTTGATCTCGAAGAAGCTGCCCTCGTCGACCACGGCGTCGATCACCTTCTTCATGTCGAACGCCTTGTTCTCGTCGGCGACGATCACCTCGGCGAGCGGTTTGGCGTCGGCGCGCGGCGGGCGCGGCGCGGCGAGCTTCGGCGCTTCCCCGGCGTTTTGCGGCAAATAGGCGAGATAAGCGCGGGCCCAGGCGATCGCGCTCGGCTCGTCCTTCGCCAGCACGTCGCCGCAGCCGGACACCGACGTGTGCATCTTGGCGCCGCCCATCTCTTCGAGCGTCACCTTCTCGCCGATCACCATCTCCGCCATGCGCGGCGAGCCGAGGTACATGCTGGCGTTGCCGTCCACCATCACCACCACGTCGCAGAACGCCGGGATGTACGCGCCGCCCGCCGCCGACGGCCCGAACAGCACGCAGATCTGCGGTACCTTCCCGCTCAGGTCTACCTGGTTCTTGAAGATGCGGCCGGCACCGCGGCGGCCTGGAAACATCTCCACCTGATCGGTGATGCGCGCGCCCGCCGAGTCCACCAGGTAGAACAGCGGGCACGAAAGCCGCGCCGCCGTCTCCTGGATGCGCAGGATCTTTTCGACCGTGAGCTTGCCCCAGGAGCCGGCCTTGACGGTGGAGTCGTTGGCGAGCAACGCGATCGGGCGCCCTTCGATGCGCGCGACGCCAGTGACGACCCCGTCGGCCGCGAGCTCCGGCTCGAGGGCGTTCGCGAGCAGGCCGTCTTCGACGAAAGAGCCCTCGTCGACCAGCAAGAAGATCCGCTCGCGCGCGAACAGCTTGCCCTGTTCGGCGTTCTTGTCGTGATACTTGGCAGGGCCGCCGGCGTGCGCGCTACCGGTCAGCTTCCAGAGCTCCCGTTCGTCCATCGGGCTCAAAGCTAGCGGATCTCACCGCGCGACTCGAGCCTATCGCTCGGCGAGCAGCCGTTCGACGAGTCCCTCGATCGAGCGCAGCCTTTCCGTCGAGAAGCCGACCATCACGTCGCGCACCACGCCACGGCGGTCGATCACGAACAAAGTGGGCAGGGCATGGGCGCGGTAGGCGCGCTGGGTCACGCCGCTCTCGTCGGAGAACAGCGGGTAGGTCATGACGTGGGTGCGCGCCGCCTGGGCGGCGATATCGACGGGATCACCCGTGACGCCGAGCAGCTTGAAGCCGCGAGCGCCGTAGCGATCGTTCCAGTCGCCGAGCACGGGCGACAGGATCCGACAGGGCACGCACCAGCTGGCCCAGAACTCGACCACCACGACCTGGCCGCGCAGCTGCACGAGGCTCGGAGAGACGCTGCCCTGGACCGTGGTCAGGGCGGACAGCTGCGGCGCGACCGTGTCCACGTAGCGCTTTCTCATCAGCGCCTCGTCGTTCGGTTGGGGCTCGAGCGTGACGGCGATCAGCCGCTCGGCGTTGCCGCGGCGGAGCACGAGACCCACGCGCTCCCCCGGCGCGTGCGCGCTGATGATTCCGACGACGTCGCCGGGGCGCTCCACGGGCTCGCCGTCGATCGTGACGATCACGTCGCCGCTCGCGAGCTGTGCGCGCGACGCGGGTGAATCCGGCACCACGCCGCGCACGCCGACTCCTGCTTGCCCCGCGGGCAGCGCAGCGAGCTCCACACCCATCCAGCCGTGTCCGCTGGCCTCGTTCGCCCACTCGGGCCCGGGCTCACGGGGCGAATCACCCAGCGCGCTCGCCGTCTGTTCCTCCAGCGCGCGCTCCTCGGCAACCGCTTCGCCTTTGCGAGGCGTGGTGCTGTCTATCGGCCGGACGGGAGGCGCACTCGCACACTGACAGAGCAGGATCGACGCGAATGCGGCACCCCACGGCGAATGCGAGTGGCGCACGCGAGACGTGTTACCATGCGGGCCTGCGCTTCGCACTGCGTGCTCGTCTCGGAGGTCTGGGTGGCCGCGCGCTCTACCGCGCCGCTCTGCTGTCCGCTTTTTCGCTGCTGGCGCCGCTTTCGTTCGGCGGCTGCGGCCCGAAACAGCCTGCCGCGCCGCCGGCAACGCCGCCTCCCCCGCCGCCTCCTCCGCCGCCCGTGTCCTGGTTCACGGCGGCCATGGCGTGGCCCGCGCTCACGCCCAGGCCCTTCGTCTCGCAGCACCTCGGCGAAAGACACCTGGCGGTTCTACGGGTGAGCCCCGAGGCGCAGCCCACCTACCAGGCGCTGGTGCCGGACTCGAGCTTCGGCCCCGGCACGCTGTTCATCGAGTCGCTGAGCGTCGAGGCGACCGGCGCTCCGGGGCCGGTCCTGGCGCTCGAGCGCACCGAGAGCGATTGGCGGTATTGGCTGCTCCGCCCGGATGGCACCGTCGATCGCGAGGCCCGTCCTAGCGAGTGCGCGCCGTGCCACGCCGCCGCGCCCGCAGCGCCGCTGTTCGGCCTTCCGAATCGCGCCGGATCGAGCCGCTAGACCCAACGCATCGGCTAGTTGCCGCGTCCAACGCCGCGGACCAGGAATGAGGTCTGTTCGGACGGCGTTGTGGTCACCGAGCCTCGACACAGCCGAGCCGACTTCCCCTCGCAGCGCTCACAAAGCGCCAAAGCCCGGCGGCACCGGGCTTTGGAAAACAACTGCTAGGGGGATAAGAAGCAGAAGCGAAGAAAACGTAAGGAAGATTATTCGCTAAGGAAGAGTCGCTAGGCTTTGAAGTCAGGGGACGGCGCCTGGAAGCGCGGTCGAAGCAGCAAGAAAGAAGCGCGTCGGCGAGGGGCGACCTTGCCGGCGCGCTGGTCCTTAAGCACGCAACGTGCCAAGCTCGGCATGGCAACCCTAAGCCTTCGGATCTGTTCTGATTTTGGCCGTTGTGGCGCATTGCGCAACTGGTTCAATCACAAGAAGCCTGGCCTCGCTGTCATGCCCCCCTAGAGGTCATGAAAAGTTTTCATATCGGCGCTGCCGTGGGGCTGTAACAGCGGGACGGACGAGCCCCGACGCCGCCCGTTCGGGAGCTGGCACCGGTTCCCGCCGGATTACGAAAAATGACCCCGAGGGGTGAACGGCCGATCCGTCAGCGCGGGCGGTTGGGATTCATCAGCGCGCCGAGACCGCTCAAGAGCTCGATCGGCAGCGGAAAGACCACCGTCGTGTTCTTCTCCCCGCCGATCTCGACCAGGGTCTGCATGTAGCGAAGCTGCATGGAGTTCGGCGAGCGCGTGAGCACGTCCGCCGCCTCGCCGAGCTTCTGCGACGCTTGCAGCTCTGCGTCTGCGGCGATGATCTTGGCACGACGCTCACGCTCGGCTTCCGCCTGGCGTGCCATCGCCCGCCGCATCACCTCCGGCAGCTCGATGTCCTTGATCTCGACGGCCGACACCTTGATGCCCCAGGCGTCGGTCGCTTCGTCGATGATGCGCTGGAGCGACGCGCCGATCTTCTCGCGCTCCGCGAGGATCTCGTCGAGCTCGTGCTGCCCGAGGATGTTGCGCAGAGTGGTCTGCGCGAAGAGCGACGTCGCCATGTAGTGGTTGGCGATTTTCAGCACCGCGTCGATCGGGTTCATCACGTTGAAGTAGATGACCGCGTTGACCTTGATCGTGACGTTGTCCTTGGTGATGACCTCCTGCGGCGGAACGTCGTGAGTCACGGTGCGCAGGTCGACCTTGATCATCCGATCGATGAACGGGAACAGCAGCCGGAGCCCCGGACCCTTCAAATTTCCCGCGGAAACGCGGCCCAGGCGGAACACCACGCCGCGCTCGTATTCGTTGACGATACGTATGGACTTGGCGACCACGATCAGCGCCACCAGCAGGATCATGGAGAAAGGGACGAGTACTTCTTGCATCGTGTCCTCACACTGCGCGCCGCACCAAGAGGCGCATGGGTCGAGTTGAAACGCTGACCACTTCGATCGCGTCGCCCGCGTGGATCTCGGGCTCGAGAGTCTCGGCTTGCCAGCGCGCGCCGTCCACCATCACTTGCCCGAGCTCGGACGAAAGTGCCTTACCGAAGCTCTCGCGGGCGGTACCCGAGCGCCCCACCAGCGCTTCCCTACCGGTCTGGAACGGCTCCGAGAGCGCGCGGCTCGTGACTCGTCCGAGTAACAGCATCGCTACGCCCGCGGCGACGATGATCGGGCCGAGCAGCCACAGGTTCACGATCCGCACGCCACCGAAGTAGGCGTCGGAGTCCACCATCAGCGCTGCGGCGATCACCATCCCCACGAGCCCTGCCCCGCCCAGCACGCCGTGCGTTGGCAGCTTGACCTCGAGCGCCAGCGAAAGAACCCCGATCACGAACAGCGCGACCGCCGACATCTCGATCGGCAACACCGAGCTGCCGAGCAGCCCGAGCACCAAGAGCACCGCGCCGATCGCTCCGCCGGCCCCCACGCCCGCGGTCGCCAGCTCGTAGACGATCGCCAGCGTTCCGAGCGAGATCAGCAGCGACGTCACGCTCGGATCAGCGATGCGATCCAGCACCCGATCGACGAACGTCAGCGGGACTTCGATCCGCGTGAGGCCGCGTGTCGAGAGGCGCTTGCCGGGCCGGATCTCCCGATCGTTCAGCGCGCGCAAGAGCTCGGTCTGGTTCGCGGCCAGGAGCTCGACGAGCTTCTTCTCCTTGGCCTCTTCCGCGGTGAAGCTGACCGACTCCGTAACCATCGAGCGCGCGAGGTCGACGGGGCGACCGCGGCGTTCCGCGAGCGACTGGATCAGCGCGGTCAGGCTGTTCGTCGCCTTCTTGTCGAGCACCTCGTCGAGCGCCTTGCCCTCGGCCACCGGGTGAGCCGAGCCCACGCGCGTTCCGGGGGCCATCGCTGCGATGTCCGTCGCGAGCAGAATGAACGCGCCGGCAGAGGTCGCCTGCGCGGAGCGCGGCTCGGTGAAGCCCACCACCGGAACCCGCGAGTTCGACAGCTTGGCCACGATCTCCTGCATCGAGGCCACGAGCCCGCCGGGCGTATCCAGCGTCAGCAGCAGTAACTCCGCCTGCTCCCGCTCGGCGCGGTCAACGGCGCGGGACACGTGCCGCGCCGTGATGGGGTTGATCACCCCTTCTACCCGGACGTGTACGAAGGAGCGGGCGAACGCGGGGGCCGTCCAGACCAGCGATGCGCACAGCAACACCAGAGGCCAGAGCCGTGACAAGAACGGCGAAACCGCGCGGCGCCCCATGCCGAACAGTCCCGTTTCGCGCGACGTTCGTCAAGCAGCGCGGACGTTCGAGCGGCTCAGGCGCGGGCGGATTGCGGATCGAGCGGATCGGCCCAGTGGGCGCGTCGCGTCGTCTCGGAGGCCTTCTGCGGGTAGAGCTCGCGGTATTGCTCGCAGCGCGCCGCGAATTCCTCGGTGCTCTTCGGCATGGGCACGCGGGCGCGGGTGATCGAGAAGATCAGCGTGTGCGCTCGGTTGATGAGCTCGAGGCCGAGCGCGATGGCGCGTTGCTGGAAGGCGTCCACCGGCGGCAACGGGTGCGGCTCGAAGGCCAGGAGCTGCTCGGAGCTCACCGCGAAGGAGGTCCAGATCTCGAAGATGTCGGCGTCCGTGCGCAGCGTCTCGCACTTGGCCTTGGCCGCGACCGCAAAGGCATCGACCAGAGGCGCGAAGCCGGTGAACGCGGGCTGCGCATCGAAGGTTGCGATCAGATCCGACGAGATCGAGTCGATCGCCCGCATCGTCTGGGCGATCTTCAGGTACCGGCTGCGGTAAAATTCCTCGATCGGGAAACAGAAGGCCTTGAACGGCTCTCCCCACAGCTCGTCGATGCCCTCGTCGCCGCTGCGATGCATCACCATCTTGCCGAGCGACAGCGCCTCTTGCAGGTGCCGCCCGCACTCGCGCATCAGGGCGTTGTCGGGCTGGACGTCCACGCCGAGCGCCTGCAGCTCGACGAGCTTGGTGAAGATGTCGCAGGCGCGGTTGAACATGGCGCCGGCCAGCATCGCGCCCTTGACGCGGCGGCGCGGCGGATCGGTCTCGTTCTCGTAGGCGCTGCGCGCTTCGTCGAGGCGCGTGCCCGGCACGTTCAGACCGTGCTCGACGTGGTTGAAGAGACGGCGGGTCAGCGCCTCGATCAGCTTCCGTTTGGCCAGAAGCGTATCCGCCGGGACTTCGTAAGCCTTGATCCAGTAGCCGTCGTAGTAAACGCGCAGTCGGCCGTCGATGACGCGCTCAGTGCCGGAGGGGATCTCGTGCTGCATGACCGGGACCACGGAGCCAGGCTCCTGATCGCGCCTCGTAGCACCAGCCCACGCGCTGACCAACCGAGAACGGCGATCGGACGACCGCCTTCTTTTGAGGCCGGTCGGCGATCCAACCCGACGCGCGAGCGAAACCGAACGGGGGCGCCGCGAAAATTTTCGGCGTAGCCTGCGCGGATGGCTCGAAACGGGACGCTGACGGTGGTCGACGGGGCAATCGGCACCGAGCTCCTCCGCCTCGGTGCCGAGCCCTCTTGCCTCGAGCTCGAGAACGTGCGCGGCCCTGAGCGCGTGCTCGAGCTCGCACGCTCGTACGTGGAGGCGGGCGCAGAGCTGCTACGCACCAACTCGTTCCAGGCGAACCGCATCGCGCTCGAGGCTCGAGGCGTGAGCGAAGACGTGGTCATGCTGAACCGGCGCGCGGCGGAGCTCGCGGCTGAAGCGTCCAGAAGTCGCGCGCGTGTCATCGGCTCGATGGGTCCGATCGGAATGCACCGGCGTTCCCCCGCGGTCGGAGCCGAGCGCGCGCGGGCGGCGTATGCGGAGCAGGCCGCGGCGCTGGTGAGCGGCGGCGCCGCGCTGCTGCTCCTCGAGACGTTCGTGGACCTGGACGAGGCCGAGCTCGCGCTCGATGCGATCGCAGCGAGCGGAGCTCCGTATGGGATTTCGATGAGCTTCGACCTCGTCGACGGGAAGCCGCGGAGCCTCGGCGGGGCGACGCCCGCAGAGCTTTGCGCGCTGGCGGACGCTCGCGCAGCGTGCTTCGTGGGGGCGAGCTGCGGCACGGGATTGCTCGGTATCGAAGCGACGCTCGATGCGCTGTCCAAATCGCGACTACCGGTCTGGCTCACACCGAGCGCCGGTGTTCCCGACACTATCCCGAGCGCGACACCCGTTGACTTCGCGCGCCTCGCTGCGCGACTCCGCGCCAGCAACGTTGCGTATTTCGGCGGCTGCTGCGGCACGGATCCGAGCTTCGTACGCGCGATCAGCGAGTCTCTAGACAACGATTGATCACGACGCGCGACTCGAGGTTGCCGCACGAACGTACAAGCAGCACCTCGCGTGTCCCTCTAGCTTCGGGGCAACTCGTAGAAGGAGCTGGGCAATGAACGGGCGACTCGCTGGGAACGACGGTCGGGGTTGGGAGCGCATCCGCATGCGACTCGGGGTCACGCTGCCGCTCGTGGGGCTGCTCGCGCTGAATCAGTGCGGCGCACCGGAGGGCAAACGCATCGCCGTCGAAACGCCCGGCTCTGGCTCTGGCTCGGGCTCGGCCGGTGCGCTGCTCGGCGGCAACGGCGGCCAGGGCTCGTTCAGCGGCTCCGGGAGTCGAACCGGGCAGGGCTCGACATCGAGCATGGGCAGCGGAAACGCGCCGGGTAGCGGCAACGCCCCGGGCAACGGCAGCGGCACGATTGGCGGCGGACAACTGCCGCTCGCGCGCCTCGGTGACCCCTGCAGCGTGAGCGGTCAGAGCGCCTGCGTCGGGCCGAGCCAGAGGCAGCGCCTGGTGTGTGTCGACGGCGTCTTCGAGCCCGGCACGGCCTGCAAGGCGAGCGAGAACTGCGATCAGCCGAGCGGCGAGTGCCTGCCGATCCCCGCGGATTGCGCGGGGCAATCTCCCGGCTTCCGCTTCTGCGACGCGGACGGGCAGGTGGGTGTGTGCGGCCTCGACCTCGTGGGGGTGGAGACCGAAGACTGCGACGGGACTTGCACGAACGGGCGCTGCAAGCCGCCAGGCTGCGGCGACGGCGTCGTGACCCCGCCGGAAGAGTGCGACGACGGCAACACCTCCGACACCGACGACTGCACGAGCGAGTGCCAGACCGCCGGTTGCGGCGACGGCATCTTGCAGGCTGGCGAGGAGTGCGACGACGGCAACACGCTGAACACCGACGGCTGTGCAGAGTGCCAGATGGCACGCTGCGGAGACACCTTCGTGCAGCCGGGCGAGGCCTGCGACGACGGCAACACGGTGGACGCCGACGGCTGCACCAACAAGTGCCAGATGCCCGGCTGCGGCGACAACATCCTGCAGACCGGCGAGGAGTGCGACGACGGCAACACGCTCGACAACGACACCTGCAGCAACGCTTGCAAACGCCCGCAATGCGGCGACCGCATCATCCAGATGGGCGAGGCCTGCGACGACGGCAACGCCGTCAACGACGACGCCTGCAGCAACCTGTGCACCGTCCCCGGCTGCCCAGACAACATCGAGCAGGCGAGCGAAGAGTGCGACGACGGCAACATGAACAGCACCGACGGCTGCACCAACGCCTGCAAGCTACCGAAGTGCGGGGACAGCTTCATCCAGAACGGCGAAGAGTGCGACGACGGCAACATGGTCGACGACGACGGCTGCACCAACCTGTGCAAGCGCCCGAAATGCGGCGACGACATCACGCAGCGGCCGATGGAGGAGTGCGACGACGGCAACACCAACGATCTGGACGCCTGCTCCAACTCCTGCAAGCCGAGGCGCTGCGGCGACAACATCACCCAGGAGGGCGAAACCTGCGACGACGGCAACCAGAACGACACCGACGCCTGCACGAACGAATGTCAGAAGCCGGCCTGCGGCGACTCGCTCGAGTCCGACGGCGAGGCCTGCGAGGACGGCAACACCAACGACGGCGACGGCTGCAGCTCGGAGTGCCAGCTCGAGGCC
>JALYWZ010000575.1 GCA_030852505.1 Myxococcota bacterium
GCGCCGCTCGCCGTCCGCCAGGCCGCGCGCGCGTGGTGCAGCTCCTCGCGAACGTGGTCGACGATGTCGCGCAGCGCAAGCGTTTGGCCAGGTCCCTGTGCGACGCCATCGACGAGCCAGCGGGAACCGCGCTTCCGAGCCAGATCCGCGCGCTGCTGTCGGAGCTGACGTCTCCGCTGGCACCGCTCCACGAGCTTCACCGCTTGCTGTCGGGCCTGAAAGCGCTCTCGCAGCGCGCGCGGACTGCGCCGCTTCTGGATTCGGCGTTCGACACGTCCTGGGCGCTGGTCTCGAGCGAAGCGGCCCGGCGCGAGGCGGAGCGCGGGCTCCGTCACGAAGCGTTGCTCGAAGAGCTGCGCATCAGCGCGGAACAGTTCGCGACCACGCTGACGCTGAAGGGGCTGGCCGCGGCGCTGCTGGCGCGGCTACCGCGCTTCGGCATCAGAAACGCCGTGGTGTCGCTGTTTTCGCGCAAGACACCCGGGGCGCTCGAACCGTTGATCGTGCTGGTCGACGGCCAGCCCGTCACGGCTCCGGACAGCTACCCCGCCGAGCTCCTGCTCCCGCCCGAGGCCGCGAGCCTCGCCGAACGGGCGTCGTTCACCGTCCTGCCGTTGACGTTCAAGGTCGAGCAGCTCGGCGTCGCCGTGCTCGACTTGCAGCCGGGTTACGAAATCTCCACGCTGCTCCGCGAGCAGATCAGCGGCGCGATCAAGATCGTCGCGCTGTGCGAAGAGCGGCTCCGTCAGCAGCGCGCCCAGGCCCAGGCGCAGGAGGAACGGCGCGTCGCGGCGGAACGGCTGCGCTCGTTGCACCTGGTCGCGGGCGGGGTCGCTCACGATCTGAACAACGCGCTCGGTCCGATGCTGGCTCTGCCCGACGCGATTGGCATGGATCTAGAGCAGCATCGCCAGGGGCCGATCGCGCCGGAGGTGTTCGAGGATCTGGACACGATCCGCCGCGCCGGCGAGCGCGCGGCGCACACCATTCGCGACCTGTCGGCGCTGGGGCAGCCGCTGCTCGCGGACGCAAAGACCCTCGATCTGAACCGATTGCTCGACGACGAGCGGGACGCGTTCCGCACGCTGTGCGAGGGGGAAGCGGGGATCGCGCTGCGCATCGTGAGCGGCGAGCGACCGCTTCTGGTCCGAGCCAGCAAGTCGCACCTGGTCCGCGCCGTCTCGAACCTGGTGTTGAACGCGATCGATGCGATCCAGAGCCGCGGCGTGATCACAGTTCGCGCACACGAGCGCACGCTGAGCGAGCCGCTCGACGGCTTCGAACGCGTGGAAGCCGGTCACTACGCGGTCGTCGAGGTCGAGGATACGGGCGTCGGGATCCCCGCCGAGCACCTGTCGCGCGTGCTGGAGCCGTTCTTCACCTCGCGCAAGCGCCCGAGCGCGAAGGGCACTGGGCTCGGGCTCACGATCGTGCAGCGCATCGTCAAGGATTGCGGCGGCTACCTCCAAGTCGAGAGCCAGGTCGACAGGGGCAGCGTCTTCCGTCTGTATTTTCCGGCGGAAGGCGAGGCCGCGACCTCGGCCAGCAACCGCCCCGCGCCCGTGGTCGGCGGCTGCGGGCGAATTCTGGTGGTCGACGACGAAGACGGCCAGCTGCGTACGGCGCGGCGGACGCTCACGCAGCTCGGCTACGACGTGGTCACCGCGGGGTCCGGCGAGGCCGCGCTCGGGGTGTTCGCCGAGCTCGGGCCCGAGAGCTTCGACCTGGTCGTGCTGGACGTGGTGATGCCCGGTGGAATCGACGGCAAGGAGACGCTCGAGCGCTTGCGGGCGCTGCGCCCTCTGCAAGCCGTGCTGATGGTGAGCGGCTGGGCCCCCGAGCAGATGGACGCGATTTCGAAGGATCGCGGCCTGGCGTGGCTCTCGAAGCCGTATTCGGTCACCGACTTCGCCGCGGCCGTTCATCGAGCGCTCAGCCCCACGCCGAATCCGTCGGCCGCCCCGCGCGCGGCGTCGTGAGCGCTAACCCTAACGGGTGATTTGCGCCTCGCGACGTGCCTGGGCGCGTGTGTGCAGAGCAGCGCAGGTCGCGTCTGCGCGCGTCACATTGCACCTCTCACAAAAATAATAACGTGTCTCGTAATCCGGGAACTTCGAGAGCGACAATGCCGTCAGGGGATGTCACGGTGAAAAATAATGGTTAGACCGTTCATCGCGCTTCGCCAGACGGCGTCGAGCGCATTCGCTCTCTCTCTCCTCATCACACTTCCCCACTGTGGCTCGGACCCGAGCCTGGTGAACTCGGACGACGATCAGGATCAGGTACTGACCGGCGGCAAAACCGGCACTGGCGGTAGCGGGTTCGGCAGCAACGGGCCGGGCATCGAGGTACCGGACGGCGGCTCCGGCGCAGTGCCCCCTCCAGAGTGCGAGGACGACGATTGCGAGCCCGTGGAGCGGCCGTGCGGCAACGGCATGCTCGACGACGGCGAGGCCTGCGACGACGGCAACTCCCGCCCTGGAGACGGCTGCTCCGGCATCTGCAAGCGCGAGCCGAACTACGAATGCCCCGAACCGGGTGCGGCCTGCGTCTACAGCGTGGTCTGCGGCGACGGCGCGATCGGCGGCAGCGAGGCCTGCGACGACGGCAACACCGACTCGGGCGACGGCTGCTCCGACGAGTGCATGACCGAGCCCGGTCACGCCTGCGGCGTCGCGGGCGAGAACTGTACTCCGGTCGAGAGCGAAGAGTGCGGCGACGGTGTCGTGAACGCAGGCGAACAGTGCGACGACGGCAACCTGGACATGGCCGACGGCTGCACCGGCGACTGCCGGCTCTTGCCCGGCTACACTTGCCAGGTCGCGGGTGAGCCGTGTGAGCTCACCGATTGGTGCGGGGACGGCGAGATCACGATCGCGCTCGACGAGCAGTGCGACGACGGCAACTCGAACGGTGGCGACGGCTGCAGCGGCCAGTGCCGGCTCGAGGCGAACTTCGTGTGCGAGAAGCCGGGCGAGGCCTGCGTTTCGACGGTGAAGTGCGGCGATCGCGCGATCACCGGCAACGAGCAGTGCGACGACGGCGACACCGACGGCGGCGACGGCTGCTCGGCGACTTGCGAGCTCGAGGCCGGCTGGGTTTGCGCGCTGGGCGGCCTGTGCCGCGCGGCGGCCTGCGGCGACGGGCTGATCATCGGTCGTGAAGGTTGCGACGACGGCAACGACAAGAGCGGCGACGGCTGCTCGGAGACGTGCCAGCTCGAGCAGGGCTGGAAGTGCGACGGCGCGCCGAGCGAGTGCGAAGAGACCGTCTGTGGCGATGGCGTCAAGGAAGGCCTCGAGCCGTGCGACGACGGCAACGACCAGTGGTGGGACGGCTGCACGCCGACCTGCACGCTCGAGCCGGACTGCAAGGCAGGCGCGTGCACCTCGCGCTGCGGCGACGGCATCAAGCTGCCCGGGGACGACGAGCAGTGCGACGACGGCAACATCCTCGACGGCGACGGATGCAGCAAGGAGTGCAAGCTCGAGAACCTGCCCGGCATCTACTGCACGGACTCGGTGAGCGATCCGGACACGATCAACATTCCGGTCGTGTTCCGCGACTTCAACCGCAGCGGCAAGAACGGCGGCACGCGGCATCCCGATTTCGACGCCTGTTACGCGGGCAGCCAGGCGACGACCGGCCTCGTCGAGACCTCGCTCGACCCGGATACCGGCAAGCCAGTGTACACGGGCCGCTGTGGTGTGGGCACGACCTGCAGTGACAAGACCGACGAGTGCCCCTACGAGCGGCAAGTCACCGACGAGGACAGCTTCTCCGAGTGGTATCAGACCGCAGATCAGAGCGACGCGAACCGCGTCAACATCCCCGTCGTCGAGTTCCTCACGTTGCGCAAACGCATGGACGGCTCGTTCGTGTTCGACTCGGCCAACGCCACCGATAACCCCGGCGCGGCCGGCTTCTTCCCGCTCGACGGGCAGGGCTGGGTAGGCCTCAACGAGGAGAACCCGTCCGACGGTCACAACTTCGGCTTCACCACCGAGACGCGCTATTGGTTTGAGTACAAGGGCGGCGAGCAGCTCTCGTTCAGCGGCGACGACGACGTGTGGGTGTTCATCGGCGGCAAGCTGGCAGTGGACCTCGGTGGTCTGCACCCGGCGCGCGACGGCTCCGTGACGCTGAGGGACGCGGACAGCAACGCCGA
>JALYWZ010000096.1 GCA_030852505.1 Myxococcota bacterium
GCTCGGGCCCGCGCGCGGACGGGCCGCTGGTGATCGCCGACGCCGCCGCGTCCGACGAGGAGACGCGGCGCTTGCTCGAGACGGATGCCACGGCGCTCTTGCGCCTCGCCGACGGCGGCACGCTGGTGGTGATCGGCATGGGCGTGTTGCCGCCGGAAGCCCACGAACGCTTCGCGATCGCCCTCTCGCAGCGCTCGGCGCATGTCGCCCGTTCGAGCATCCTCCCGCCGGGTGTGGTGCTGATTTCACCGGTGGACCTCGACGAGGCCATCGGGCGCGGCGCCCTGGGCTCGAACCTCGCGCGCTGGTTCTGCGAGCAGACCGTGAAGCTGCCCGCGCTCGCCGACCGCCCCGACGACCTCCGCGCGATCGCGCTCGATTTGCTGGCCAGGCATGCCATCGAGCTCGGCCGTCCGCCGTCGGGGATCGAGCCGTCGGCGCTCCGCCTGCTGCTCGAGCACGGCTGGCCGGGCAACGAGCTCGAGCTCAGCGCCGTGCTTTCGCGCGCGGTCGCCCAGAGCCCGGGTGCAGCCGTCACGGCGCAAGACCTAGAGCGCACGGGATTCGTGCCGGTCGAGCCGGAGAGCGAGTCTCTGGAGCCGCCGCCGGTCGCGCGCCGTAGAGCGTCGGTCAGGCCGCGCTGACGGGACGGCCCGGTGTAAGCGGGATTACCACCGAACTCTCGCCTTTTAGGCGTTTTTGAGCTGCCGCGCGAGCCTACGATGTAGAGTGGTCGTCGAGCTCGATGAAGAAGAACTACGTCGTCGATACCAACGTCCTCCTCCACGATCCCTTCGCGATCTACAAGTTCGAGGACAACGACCTGATCATCCCGATTTACGTGATCGAAGAGATCGATCAGTTCAAGCGTGAATCGACGGAGCGCGGGCGAAACGCCCGTACGGTGACGCGCCTGCTCGACGCCGAGCGCGCCAAGAACGGCTCGCTCCAGGCAGGCGTTCCGATCGGCGACGGCGGCACGCTGCGCGTCCACGTTCCCGACCAGCGCCCGACGCTCGACATCGCGCTGAATCCGAGCTCCGGCGATCACGCGATCTTGATGACCGCGATTCAATTCCGCGATGCCACGCCGGAAACGCCGACGATCTTCGTCACCATGGACGTGACGCTCAGGATCCGCGCCGACGCGCTCGGGCTGACGACGGAGGCCTACGAGAACCAGGCCGTGGACACCGATCGACTGGAGACCGGCATCGTCGAGCTGTTCGGCACCGCCGCGGACCTCGACTCGTTCTTCGAAAAGGGCGCGATCAAGGCGCCCGCCGGCGAAAAGCTGTACGCCAACGTCAGCGTGATCTTGCGCGACGAGGCCAAGACGCGCAGCGCGCTCGGCCGTTACCACGCGGAGTCGGGTGAGATCCGCGCGCTGCACGTGCCGCGCGAAGGGTTGGTCGGCGTGCGCCCGCGCAACAAAGAGCAGAGCTTCGCGCTCGATCTGTTGCTCGACGATTCGATCCGGCTCGTCACGATCATGGGCAAGGCGGGCACAGGCAAGACGCTGCTTGCGATAGCGGCCGGGCTCAAGCGCACCATCGAAGACGGCGCGTTTGCGCGGCTGCTCGTCAGCCGCCCGGTGATGCCGCTCGGGCGGGACCTCGGTTTCTTGCCCGGCGACGTGAACGAGAAGCTGAACCCGTGGATGCAGCCGATCTACGACAACCTCGAGTTCTTGCTGGCGGCAGGCGGTGGCAAGCGCCGGGGCATCCGCGGCTACGACGATCTGTTCCACAGCGGTCAGCTCCAGGTCGAGCCGCTCACCTACATCCGCGGCCGCAGCTTGCCGCAGCAGTTCGTGATCGTGGACGAGGCCCAGAACCTCACACCACACGAGGTGAAGACCGTGATCACCCGCTGCGGCGAGGGCACGAAAATCGTGCTGACGGGCGATCCGTTCCAGATCGACAACCCCTACGTCGACAGCTCCACCAACGGGCTCTCGGCCTCGGCCGATCGCCTGCGCGGCGAGCCGATCGTCGGCCACATCGTGCTCAGCCGCGGCGAGCGCAGCGAGCTTGCCAACATCGCGGCCAACAAGCTGTGATGTTCCCGGGCCGGCTGCTCTGCGCCGCGAGCGCGCTCGGCCAGGCCGAAAATCGCATCCGCTTGCTCGACCGCGTGGTGCCGCTGAACCTGGCGAGGGAGCGCGAGCGCGCGCGCCGCGCCCGTCACGCCGGCCACGCCTTCGAGCCGAGCTTCGAGTACGCGCCGTTCTCGGACGCGGCCGAGCTCCGAGCCGGGCTCGAGCGGCTCGCGGCGGAGCTCGCCTCGGGCGATCCTCAGGAAGCGCTGTTCTCCGAGCGCGCCGCCGAGCTCGCGCTCGAAGCGGCGCTGGTCGAAGCGCTCGGCAGCCCGGCCTTCGCGAGCCTCGCGAAAAAGCGCTTCCCCGAAGCCACCGGCGACGAGCGCGAGCCGGTTCGAAGCTTGCTCGGCGCGCTCGAAAGCGCCAGTGGGGACGAGCCCGAGAGCCCGCGCCTCGCAGCGGACTCACCGGATCCGCGCAGCCTTTTGCGGGTGCTCGAACGACGACTGCGCGAAGCGGGCTCGAGCGCACGCATCGAGCTCCGCGCGGAGCTCGGCAGCGTGGCCGCGGCCGGCGATGGCGTGATCTACGTGCGCCCCGGCGCGCGGCTTTCGCCGTTTGAAGCCGAGCGCGTGGCGCTGCACGAAGTCGAGGGGCACGTGCTCCCGCGAAAACGTGCACGGCGCGAACCGAACCCGATCTTCTCGGTCGGCAGCCGCGCAGCGTCCGAAGACGAAGAGGGCCGCGCGCTCTTGCTCGAGGAGCGCGCGGGCTTGCAGGGCTCGGAGCGCAAGCGAGAGCTCGTGCTCCGGCATCGAGCCGCGGTGCTGGTCCGCGCGGGCGCGAGCTTTTCGGAGAGCGTTCGAGCTCTGGAAGGCGAGGGGGCCGAGCCCGAGCGAGCGCTCGAGCTCGCGCTCCGCGCCCATCGCGGCGGCGGGCTCGCGCGCGAGATCGTGTACTTGCCGGCCCTCGTGCGCGTGAAAGCCGGGTTCTCCCGGGAGCCGGCGCTCGAGGCGTGGCTCGAGCGCGGTCGGGTCTCGCTCGCCGCCGCGCGCACGCTCTCCGAGCTTCAGGGCTCGGTCTCGATCAATACGGGGGCGTGATCGGATGGCTTGTCGCCGCGGCGCGGCTCGACGTCGATCACGGCGCTCTTGCAGCGCGCCAGCAACGGGGCGGTCACGAACGCGTAGTCGATGCGCAAGCCCTGGTTCTTCCCGAAGCCGCCCGCGCGGTAGTCCCACCACGAGTAGAAGCCGGCCTGGTCGTTGAAGTGCCGGAACGCATCGGTCAACCCGAACTCGAGCACGCGCTCGACGGCGCGGCGCTCGTCGGGGTGAAAGTGGACCTTGCCGCGGAACAGCTCGGGATCGAACAGGTCGCGCTCGTCCCGTGCGACGTTGAAGTCCCCGCACACCACCAGGTCTTGTTGCGGCGACGCCGTCTCGTCCAGGGTGACGCGCAAACGTTCGAGCCACTCGAGCTTCTGCTTGAAGCTCGGTGAGCTGGTGCTGCGACCGTTCGGCACGTAGACGTTGAGGAACCGCACCCCGTCGACCGTGGCGGCGATCGCCCGGCGTTCGGCGTTCGGCGCCTCCCCGGCGAGGCCGATCCTCACGTCCTTCAAGGTGCCGCGGGCCGCGATCGCCACCCCGTTATAGGTGGGTTGGCCGGCCATCACCACCGCATATCCGAGGCGCAGGAACTCATCCGTCGGAAAGTCGTCGTCGTCGACCTTCGTCTCCTGCATACACACGACGTCGGGATTCCGCGCGCGCACCCAATCCAGGACGGATTGCTCACGTGCGCGAATCGAGTTCACGTTCCAGCTCGCGATCCGCACGCCCCCCGGATAGCCTCGGCGCAGCGCTCGGGCAAGCGCTTGTCGCCGGGCCGGCGACGAACTACGAGAGCGAGGCATGCGCCCCAGGAAAGCCCGCTCGGCAGCGATGGTTTTGGGAGTGGTCGCTTTGGCCGCGCCCCTGCCCGTGAGGGCTCAGACGGGCGCAGCGGGAGCCGCTCCGACTGCCGAGGGCGAAGCCTCCGCCAAGAAGCCCGAGGTCACGCCGCCGACGCTGACGCAATTCGAGAACGCCGTGTACCCGCCCGAGGCCGAGAAGGCCGGCATTCAGGGCTCGGTCGTGCTCAAGCTGATGATCGACGTCGAGGGCAACGTCACTTCGGCCGAGGTGCACGAAGGGGCCGGTCACGGCTTCGACGAGGCAGCGCAGGCCGCCGCGCTCAAGTTCAAGTTCCGCCCCGCGCTGCGCGACGGAAAGCCGGTCGCCGCCGCGATCCTGTACCGCTATTCGTTCACACTGAAGGTCGCGCCCGCGCCGGAGCCTGCCGCGGCGGCGCCCGCCGAGGGCGAGCTGCACGGCGTCGTGCGCTTGCGCGGTACCGACGAGGTGCTCGCGGGGATACAGATCGTCGCGATCCTGCCGGACGGCAGCGAACGGCGCGTGCTCACCGACGCCGAGGGGCGCTTCCAATTCTTGAAGGTGCCGCCCGGCCAACTGCGGATCCGCTCCGTGGCGCCCGGCTTCAAGGAGTTCAAGGCCGCAGAAGACGTGGCGGCCGGCGAGGCAACTGAGGTCGTTTACCGGGTCTTTCCCGAGTCCACGGGCATCGAGATCGTGATCGAGGGCGAGCGGCCCCCGCGCGAGGTGACGCGCCGGACCATCGAGCGCCGTGAAGTCGATCGCATCCCCGGCACGAGCGGCGACGCGCTGCGCTCGCTCGAAAGCTTGCCCGGGGTGGCGCGGCCGCCGCCATTTTCGGGCCTGTTGATCGTGCGCGGCTCCGCGCCCGAAGACACGAACTACTTCTTCGACGGCTCGATGATCCCGCTCGCCTACCACTTCGGCGGTCTGACGAGCGTGATCCCGACCGAGCTGTTGGACCGCATCGACTTTTACCCCGGGAACTTCAGCGCGCGTTACGGCCGCGTCCAGGGCGGCATCGTCGACGTCGGGCTACGCACGCCGGACACGCGCTGCTTCGAAGACTACGGCAAGGTCGGGCAGAAGAACGGCTGCTACCACGGGCTACTCCAGCTCGATCTGATCGACGGGCGGGCCATGCTGCAGGGCCCGTTGTTCGGTAGCAAGGACTGGTCCTTCGCACTGGCGGGCCGCCGCAGCTGGCTGGATGTCTGGCTCAAGCCGGCGCTGGAAGAGTCGGGCGCGAGCGTTACCAGCGCGCCCGTTTATTACGACTACCAGGCCATCGTCGAGCGCAAGAAGGGCGACTCGCGGCTCAGCTTCCGCGGCTACGGCTCGGACGATCGGCTCGAGATCATCGTCACCGATCCGGCCGCAGAAGATCCGGGCTTCGGCGGCGGTGTGCGCCTCGGCATCGCCTTCTGGCGCGCGCAGATGCAGTACGAGGACAAGCTCAGCCCGTCGGTCAGCGTGCAATCGATGCTGTCGTTCGGGAGGAACTTGCTCGGCTTCCGGCTCGGCACGTTCCGCTTCGACCTCGACGTCTGGCAGTTCTATGCACGGCACGAGTTCGGGTTCGCCGTTGCCGACGGCATCAAGCTGAACCTCGGCCTCGATTTCCTCACCGCGCCGTTCACGGTCGCCGTGCGAGCGCCGGAACCGCCGCGAGCCGGCGAGCAGCAGGGCGGGCCGTTCGTCACCCGGCAGATCCTCGAGTCTCACGACGAGGGGACGAGCTTCCGGCCCGGCTGGTATGGGGAGCTCGAGCTCCAGCCCACGCCCCGGCTGCGCGTGATCCCGGGCGCGCGCTTCGACTACGCGCGCGACAGCGGTCACGCCGACTTCAGCCCGCGCCTGAACGCGCGCTACGACTTGATCCCGGGGGCTTCCAGCGAGGAACAAGCCGCGGGCATCGACCGCCGTCGCACGACTCTGAAGGGTGGTATCGGCATGTTCCACCAGCCGCCCGAGTTTCAGGAGACCGATCCGGTCTTCGGCACGCCGGGTCTGCGCTCGCCACGAGCGGTGCACTACTCGGTGGGCGTCGAGCAAGAGCTCAGCCAGCAGATCGATCTGAGCGTCGAGGGGTACTACAAGGACCTGTCGCGCCAGGTCAGCCGCGCGCCGGCGGCCTCGGGCTTCAACTACTCGAACGACGGAACGGGGCGCGCCTACGGCCTCGAGACGATGCTGAAGTACAAGGCCGACGAGCGCTTCTTCGGCTGGCTCGCCTACACCCTGTCACGCAGCGTCCGGAAGGATCCGGACAGGCCGGAGCGCCTGTTCGACTACGACCAGACGCACAACCTGATCGTGCTCGGCAGTTACCGGCTCGGTCGGGGCTGGGAGTTCGGCGGTCGCTTCACGCTGACTTCGGGGCGCCTGGTGACCCCGGCCGTCTCGGCGCCGGCGCTGACCGCGCTGTACGCCGCTGACGCGGGGTCGTACGTGATCCTCGAAGGCGATCCGGCGAGCCGCCGCTTGCCGTTCGCCCACCAGCTCGATATCCGCCTCGACAAGCGCTGGCAGTTCCGCACCTGGCGCCTCGGCGCCTACCTCGACGTGAAGAACGTCTACAACAACGCCGTCCCCGAGGACCTCGTCTACAACTTCAACGCCAGCGACGAGCAGTACCAGACGGGCGTTCCAATCATCCCCAGCCTGGGCTTCCGGGGGGAGTTCTGAAATGCAAAGCAAGAGCCTGATCCAGCGCTGGGCGCTCTTGGCGTCGCTCTCCCTTGCCAGCGTCGGGTGCGGCGAGGGCTTCGACCCCGTGAGCGACCTGCGCTCGCTGCGAGCGATCGGCGTGGTCAAAAACAAGTCATACGCCGACCCCGGCGACGAGATCACCATGGAGCTCGTCTGGCAGGACGCATCGAAGGACGCGCCGCGCGACGTGACCATCGCCTGGCTGCCGGCCTGCTTCAACCCGCCCGGCGACCTCTACTTCGGGTGTTTCGCGCAGTTCGGAGACGTGAGCCCGGGCAACATGGGCGCCCTCGGCGAGAAGCTCACGTTCACGATTCCGGAGGACATCGTGAGCAGCCGGCCTCCGGCGGACCCGGATAACCCGACGTTCGGAAGCGCGTTCGGATTCTTCGCGCTGTGCGCGGGCGATCTGGTGCCGCTCGATCCGCCGCCGTCGAAGAACGCGTTGCCGCTCGGCTGCCGCGATCGGACGACCGGGGATCTGCTCGGTCCCGACGACTTCGTCGCAGGCTACGCGCAGGTGATGGTGTCCGCGGAAGGGTTTACCAACGCGAACCCGAGCATCACCGGCTTCACCGTAGCAGGGAC
Organism: Myxococcota bacterium; assembly: GCA_030852505.1. GTDB lineage: Bacteria > Myxococcota_A > Polyangia > Polyangiales > Polyangiaceae > PMG-095. Next base: position 7,279 of record JALYWZ010000096.1, read on the forward strand.
CGAAGTCGAGACGGACTGCATCGGTAGCGAGTGCGCGCGGCCGGGCACGCCGATCGAGCCCGAGCCGGAGCCCCTGGACTGCGCGGACGAGGCGAACGCCGCCCGCTGCATCGCCACTTGCGAAGACGACGGCGACGACACCTGCCCCAACATCCAGATCTCGCCGATCGTCTCCCGCGACAGCGCCGAGCTCGACGAGGTGGCTGCGCGCTATTACGGCCGCAACGACACCGAGCAGCTGTGGATCGACTACTACTCGGATCGCGGCACGGTACGCAGCCCCGCGCGTTTGCTCAACGACGCGACGGAGGGCTGGAACGACGACTACGGCGTCGAGTTCTGGGCGCCGAAGGAGCCGGGACCGCTCTCGGTCTGGGCCGCCGTGCACGATAACCGCGGCGGGGCAGACTTCGTGCGCGTACGCCTGCAAGCGGAACAGCGCTGAAAACCGAGCTGGGCACCCGGGCCCGAGTTGGAGCTAGAGCTCTGTCTCGGGCTTGCCTGCCATCACGATCTTGTTTCCGTAGGCGGGCGGGGGAGCGATGATCCGCGGCGGCGGATCGTTCGCTTTTTCGCGTCGACGCGGCGTGAGCTGCGTCTCGGCGTCGACCAGCGGCGGCTTTGCTGGCGCTACCGGCTGACTCGCACAAGCGCTGGCTGCGCTGAGTGCGAACACGGCTGCAAGCAAAATTCGCGGCACCCTATCAACCTAGCATTCGTTTCCGTTGACACAAGGCCTTGCGCCTTTCTGCGCGGGCGTTACTGCGCCGGTTTACGCGGAAGAGGAAGAGGAAGAGAGAGATCGCGCGACTGCTCGGTGAGCCAGGTCTTCACAGTCCGCAGTTATCGTCGCAGTCGCAGATCGTTATGCCGAGGATTCAAACGGCCGACGCCGTGCGTTCCGATAGGGGAGCGGGATCTGCGGCGGCGGGTGGGGCGCTAGAGCTTTTGTTGTTTCGGGGCAAGGGCCTCGCGCGTGGCTTCGACGCGCTGTGGCGAGCGGTTTCTGTGAGCTTTTTTTTCGCGCTGTATTGGGTTTTTCTGGGCTCGGGGAAGGCGTGGTTCCTCGGAGCCGAGCCGATTTTCGCTAGAACGCTGGTTTTTGGGGGGCTGGCCGGTCCCACGCGAAGCGGTTTGGCTGTTTCCCTGCGGATTGCAGTGTGCAAAGAGATCGGGGAGGCTAGCCGCGCTACCTCGACGCTCCCGCCCCCCCTTTCGATCACACTTACCGGCAGAACGGATGCCCGAGGCTCCCCGAAACGCACCCCCAATCGGCCACGGAACGGTCGTCAACGACCGCTACGAGATCCGGCAGAGCCTCGGAAAAGGCGGCATGGGCGAGGTTTTTCTCGCCTACGACCGCAGCACCCAACAGCCTGTCGCGTTGAAGGTCGTGCGCGAAGAGTCGCGCATGCCCGGCGACGACGAAGCGCTGCGGCAGGAGCTCTTGCTCGCGCGCTCCGTGAGCCATCCCAACGTCTGCCGCGTCCACGACCTGGCGCCGAGCCCGTGGGGGCCGATCCTGGTGATGGAGCACATCGCCGGGCAGACGCTGCACACGCACATCCGCCGCCGTAAGGCCCAGGGTGGCTACAGCGCGGACGAGTTTCGCAAGATCGCGAGCGAGTCCGCGGCCGGCCTTGCGGCAATTCACTCCCAGGGCTTGGTCCACGGCGATCTGAAGCCGGGCAACGTGATGGTCACGAACGATCGAGCCATCATCCTGGACTTCGGCTTCGCGCAGGAGAGGGCGCGCCTCAGCGCTCGGCGGCCCGGCGCACCGCCCGACGGCGGCACCCCGAACTACATGGCGCCCGAGCGCTTGCGCTCCGGCGGCGCGAGCCCCGAGGACGACATTTACGCGCTGGGCCTCACGCTCTGGGAAATGTGGACCTGCCGGGTCCCCGAGCCCGGTTACCGCCCGCGTGCGAAGCCGATGCGCTCGCAGATCATGTTCGACGTTCCGGCGGGGCTGTCCGTCGACGAGGTCAAGCAGATCTTCCGCTGCCTGAGCGACGACCCGCAGCTGCGCCCGACGGGCCGCCATCTCAGGTTCTTCAACCCCACCTCGCTCACCACGAGTCAGGTGCAGATCCCGCGCGAGCGCGTTTCGCCCGGGACACCGCTCGGGCGCGCCGCCAGCGAGTCGTTCGTGCCCGGGTCGCAGGCGCTGCTCGTCACCTACTGCACGAACGCGCCGGAGGCTGCCGGTCTGCTGTTCCCGCTGATCAAGCCGGTGATTCGGATCGGCCGGCGTTCGGATCAGGACATCGTGATGCCCGAGGCGACCGTGAGCGGCGCGCACGCCGTGCTCAAGTGGCAGGCCGGCTCATGGACGCTCGAGGACATCGACAGCACCAACGGCACCTACGCGGACCACAGCTACGACCGGAAGAAGACGATCGCGCTGCTGCACGGTGGCGAGGTGCAGCTCGGTGAGTCGCGCGTCAAGTTGGTGAGCTTCGCCGAGGGTTCTCCGCCGCACGAACGTGCCCGCGCTTACCTGGCCCGGCGCGACGGGTTGACCGGGCTCTTGCGCCGCGATCAGTTCGTGCGCGCGCTCGAGGAAGATCTCGGCTACGCGGAGTGGTCGAACAACACGCTCACCGTGGCGCGCTACCACATCCGCAGCGCCAACCGACATGTCAGCGATCGCCCGACGATCCTCGAGATGCTCGCGCTGCGGCGGGCTGCGCAGCGCGTGGTGGAGCTCACGGAGATGCTGCTGCTCAGCATCGTGCCGGTGACGGGCGGGCGCACGGGGCCGCTCAAATTCGCGATCGCCATGACCGGGCCGAGCCTCGACGAAGCGCGCAACGTCGTGGAGCAGGTGGTGGCTCAGGTGCAGGGGTTGATGCCGGAGTCGTTGGATCTGGCGGCAACCGTCGACAAGGCGGAGCCGGGTCAGCGCGTGCAAACTCTCCTCGAGGAGTGACGGGCTAGCGCCGAATGCCCGGGCCGCCGTCTTCGCGATCCCCGTTTCCGTCGAGCTCGGGTGAACCGTCGCTGCGACGGCTCGGCGTCGGCGGTGGTCCGGATCGGCCGCTGCGCGCGCAGATCGTCGTGGCCCTGGTCACGGCGCTCGCGCTGGTGGCGGTGCCGATGTACCTGATGC